>CALHGI010000062.1 GCA_938029995.1 uncultured cyanobacterium
TAGTTAGCTGGCATACGTAGGACACATCATGTACCTGACATCTCCAACAAAACCCGTTGGCGAAAAGCGGATGGCATTCCGTGACTTAGACTGGAGCGGCTTTAAGCAGATTCAGCAACTACTCACCGAGCGCACCCGAACTAGGTTTACCTACGCTGCCGGCGTTCTAGAAATTACAATGCCCCTAGAAAGCCATGAACGTCTGGCTCGTTTAATTGAGCGCTTTATTCTTATTTTGGTGGTTGAACTAGGTTTAAAGATAAAAACCATGGGGTCTACCACCCTAGATAGGGAAGACCTGCTTAAAAGTGCAGAACCGGACAATGGCTATTACATTCAAAACTACGATTTAGTGGCAGATCATGAAATCGATTTGAGTGTTGATCCCCCACCGGATCTAGTCGTTGAAGTCGATATCACCCACACAGATATTAATAAAAATACTCTCTATGCCAGCATGGGAGTGCCTGAATTTTGGCGCTTTGATGGACATGTCTGGCAAATTTTATGTTTAGAGAATGGTCGTTACGTTTCACAGGAACGCTCACTCATATTCCCGCTGATTGAAAAGAAAGACTTAGCTTGTTTTTTAGAAGCTGCTTTGCTGGATGAGGTAGCCGCAGAGATAGAGTTTCGACGTTGGGTCCAAGATCGATGCTGAGTGACTTTCCAGGCCCAATGCGGATAAAGTTACTAAACAAACCGTTAAAATGGCAGTGAATCGCACTCCATAGGGCAACAGATGAGTACTTTGCTGACCAATCAAACCTGTATTCCCTGTAGTGGCAACGTGCCACCCGCCAGTGATGCGGAAGTCACCGAACTCAAACCACAGATTCCTGATTGGGACATCATTGATGTTGATGGAGTCTCGCAACTACAGCGGGTTTATCACTTTAGCGACTTCAAGGCCGCATTGGCATTTACCAACCATGTGGGTGCCCTCGCCGAAGCAGGACAACACCACCCAGCGTTGTTAACTGAATGGGGGAAGGTAACCGTGACCTGGTGGACCCATGCCCTACATGGAATCCATCGCAATGATTTCATTATGGCGGCCAAAACAGATGACATCGCCCAAGGTTTGACTAGCGATCGTCCGGCCCCATCTCACCATGATGATTGACCTGTTTTCCTTTTCCTATTGAATTCCTATCGAAACATAGAGAACGCGAGACCTGGAGCAGATCCTGTTTATGACCAATAGCCAACCTGTAAATGGGACGGATTGATGCTCCTGTGGAGTCCGGATACTTATACCAAGGCGTGGAACTTTGCCTCGGATGCCCATCGTGGACAGTGGGTGCCAGGAACTAAGCGACCCTACATTAACCATCTAGGTAATGTGGCCATGGAAGTCATGGTTGCCATCTCAGCAACGCCCATGGTGCAGCAGCCCAATCTAGCGGTGCAATGTGCGTTGCTCCATGACACGATTGAAGACACGGCGGTGACCCATGGGATAGTGGAGGCCACATTTGGCTTGGAGGTGGCGGCTGGTGTGTTGGCGTTGAGTAAAAACTCGACTCTACCCAAGGCGGAGCAAATGGCAGATAGTTTGGCTCGGATTCGGCAGCAGCCTAGGGAAGTGTGGATGGTGAAGCTGGCGGATCGCATTAGTAATTTACAGCCACCGCCGAGACATTGGTCCCAGGAGAAAATTGTGCGGTATGGGGCAGAGGCGCAGGTGATTTTGGCAGCCTTGGGTGAGGCGAATGAATGGTTGTCGCAGCGCATGGAGGAGAAGATTGCTGCCTATAGGGCTTACGGTGAACCTGATTAGTGATTGCTGTTATTTGTATTAGGAGAGAATACAATCCCTAGGCTTCTAACTTGACCGTTTCAATTAACGGGCAAATATCCCCTGGTGCGGGCTGGGGTTGATTGGATGCCCAGCGGTCACGATAGCTCTCCAGTTCTGATTTAAACTCAGTCATCTGAACAATTTGAGCCTCTAGCTGATTGATTTTTCCTTGGAGTAAAGACTGAACTAACCCACAGGGGGTATTGCCCTTCTCATGTAGATTTAGCACTTCGCCAATCTCTTCTAATGAGAACCCAATGGCCTGAGCTTTTTTAATAAACTGCACCTGCTGAACCGCTTCGGGAGAGTAATGGCGATAACCATTACTTCCCCGTTTCGAATGTAATAGACCTAAACTCTCGTAATAGCGTAAAGCACCTATGGCCACCTCGGTTTGCTTAGATAGGGCGCCAATTTTTAAGGGTGTTGTCATGGTTTATCCCCTTTACAGAACTCCAATGCGTTTTCAAGTAAGGGTTGTTGCTGGGGGGCTAACGATTCAACCATATCGCCTTGACCCTATAGCTCCCTATAGAGTTTAAGCTATTCATGGAGGATGGCACTGTAAAGTAATCACTGTTAGATTAATCACCGAGGTTTCAACATTGCCTTACTTCAATGTCTACTGCTTAGGACAGGAATGCTGTTGGAAATGGATCTCGGTGGAATGGTGAGTGGGACATTCATGGGCCAAGAATGGCCGGTGGGCCAAAAATTTCCGGTGGGCCAAAAATTTCCGATGTGGCCATTGGCCATGGTTGCGATCTCGGCCATGCCCCTGGCTACGCCAGTATTTGCCCATTCTGGAGAGCTCCATGGGCAACCGTCTGCCCCTGCGGATAATGGTCTGGAGGACAGTGCCCTAGAGCTGGACGGAGAAAATCTGAACTCTGAGGCTCAGACCTTGGGGGCGTCAGAATCTGTGGCTAGTCCACCTGTGGTGGCGGGAAATGGTTTAACCTTCGGGTTTAGTGAAGTCCTATTGGGCTTGATTATCGTGCTGCCCTGGTTGTTAATGGTATTAAGGAAGCAACTCCATCCTCAACCCCGGCCATGAATGCTTACAAAATTCGTCAACTCCATCGGCTTTTAGTGCCGTTTATGGTGTTGCCACTGCTACTTACCCTCACCACAGGAACGGCGTTCCAATTTGCGGTAGTGGCCGATCGAGCCCAAGATTTTTACTGGCTACTGGAACTCCATCGCGGTAAGTTTGGTTCGGTTAATTTGGAGTTTATTTATCCTATTTGTAATGCGCTAGGTCTGTTAACCCTACTGATTACGGGGTTATTGATGTGGCTGCGACTACCTAAGCGTCGACCCCAGCCATAGATGCGGCAGCTCATGCCGTGGCCTAACCCTTGGCTGCACTAGGCGCAGCAGGTAATTCCCTAACGGGTTCACTACAAAAGGGGCGGCTCGTTTTACCTGGGCTGTGGGTGACACCCTATTGAGTTGGAAAAATACTTTAGATTAGCCAGTCAAAGACCCAAGCTAGTAAAACAAGCAGTCCAGTTCCGATTGCCACTGTTTCCGTTAGCCAGATCAATCGACTTTTTAGGTTAATCATGCAAAGAGTTGCCTTTCCGATACATCATCCACAGGGTGGCTGGACATAACTCCTAAACAGTTCCCGTGGGAGATGCTGCGGAGTATTAGTCGATTCAGCTAATGAGCTGTATACACCTGTGGCTGGTTAGATGGCCTTGAAACCCTTGTCTAAACTAAGTTCAAACAGGGACATAAGTTAGTACATCCAGCAGGCTAACACAATCAAGTATTGATGTGCCAAGGCAGCCTGTGGGCTAAGAATCAACAACGCTGATGGTCAAAATTAGCAATACTAATCTTTCCACGGCAATGGGCGCTGAAATTAATTATAGGTAGGCTCCGCAATCTATATCGACCTGGGTCAATTCTTCAGAATTGCTTTACACAAGCGGATTGGACTATTGAGTTATCACCAGATCAGTGAAGTCGATGGGCTATGGGGGAAGGGCGCACCCCTCTTGTCCCTATGGCCTATCCACTTGCCAACGATATTGATAGGGGTCTGCTTGGGCACCCCAGACCTGGATGCCATTTTCGTCGAAACCACGATCCCAGGTATCCATGCCGTCTTGATGTAGAACGACGGTGTTGGTTAGTCGCACTGCTCCCCGTAAATTGACTGGGCAGCCTTCCTCGGGGGTGCTGCCCACATAGCCTAAGGAGGAAGGGCGGAGGCTAACTGTGCAAACTAAGTTGCCCAACTCGTTGGCCTGAATAATGGGCTCAGATTGCTCACAAAGGCCGGTCCAGGTCTCGGGGATGGGGGGCTTGAAGGTGCGGGACTCAATGCGGGTGGCGTCGGCATTGAGGATGATGTGCAAAAATCTTTGCCGATACGGACGGTCTAAACTCTCGGAGAGGGCCTGTTCTTGGTATAGATAGATGCCTTCTGAGGGGGTGGCTTCAGCGATTTGAATTGGGCAGGTGGTCATTTGCACCCCCACATAGCGAGGATTATGCTCGGCTTGGGCCGTGGTGTCCATGGTGCGGGTTAAGTGCCCAACGACCGCGTCTAGGTTTTGCTGGGATAGGCGCTGGGACCAGGATTGTGGACCAGGTTGGGCGTTGCTGACCTGGCTGCCACTCAACCATAGACCGAGCAGGAGTATGGGCCAATGCCATAAGCGGTTCATGACCATTGGATTTACTTGAATTTTGTCAGAACCTTCCCATTGTCAGGTCTATTGCTACCTATAGCAATCTGCGTTTGGCTGGGGCACGGTCAAAAAATAGGCGTGCCAGTGGGCCGTCGGGAGTATGCCCTCGGGGACGGTGCTAAAGGGTTTCGATGGTTAGTTCCATCAGGTTAATGTCGGTGTGCCCAGGTCTGATGCCTAGATCTTGCCAGCCGTGGCGTTGATAAAATGCGATCGCATTTTTATTGGTGGGGCTAACGGATAGCTGGGCGCGGATCACCCCCACCGCTTGGAAGAGCTGCATAACGTAGGTATGGAGCTGATCGCTGATCCCCTGTCCGCGACGACTGGGGATCAAGTAAAACAGGTATACGTATCCCAGTTTTTCCTGGCCCCGCAGTTCCGTTTCAATTTGACCAATAATTTCTTGTCCGTCGAACACATGGACACAGCTTTCGGGACAGGCGATGATTCTTTTTTTGAGCCATTTGAGATAGGCTTGCCCATGTTCTCCGCTCTCTAAGGCGAAGCGTTTGGCTCCATCGTTAAAACTGCAGGTAAATGCATCACGGCGAAAGTGGACGCAGAGTTCGGCGTGGGTTTCAAGGTCGATGGGGCGAAAGACAAGATTCATCCGATCATGCTGGCTTTAGGGATAGGAACACAAGGTTCAGTGCTATCGCTGGCCGCCCATAGTTAATGACAGTGGTAATTGCTAGGACCCTTAATTTATAGCAGCTATGTGCCGTGGCAAATGGCTATGGAAATATGGAGTTATCCGTATTGCCCGAACCAATCCCCTAATCGGTTCCCCTAATCTGTTGGAAAGCGGTGGGGTTGAATGCTCCTATTCTAGGACTCTAAACGAATTCCGTTGGCCGTACAACGGGTGGACCATAGCTTTAAATCTGCCGTGGGCAGGTCTGTCCGTACTTTCGTCATGATATCATCAGCCGCCTGTTGGGTTGCGGCCAGGGTAAAAACCGTGGGACCCGAGCCGGACATCATGGTGCCGAGGCCACCGTATTTGGCCATGCTATGGCGCAGCTGCATGACTTTTTCGTGGGCGGGGAGGACTACGCGCTCCAGGTCATTGTAGAGGTGAGAGCCGATGGCGGCGCTGTCCTGGTGGTGAATGGCGGTCACCATGGGGCCTGCATGGACGCGCTTTTGGCGTTCTTCTAAGGTGGCGCTATTGGAAATATCGGTGTAGCGGTGGCTAAAGTCTGCCCGATAGGTTTTGTAGGCCCAGGGGGTGGAGACGGAAATACTTTCGTATTTGGCTAGGACAACGTAGAGGTCCGTCAGGCTAGGAATGGGGTCTAATACTTCGCCCCGTCCTGTGGCGATGGCGGTGCCGCCACGAATGCAGAAGGGAATGTCTGAGCCTAGCTGGGCGGAGAGTTCTTCCAGCTCAATTTGAGTAAGGCCGAGCTGCCATAGCAAATTGAGGCCGATGAGGGTGGCGGCGGCGTTGCCGGAACCTCCGGCCAGCCCTGCGCCGACGGGGATATTTTTTTCGATGGTGATTTCTACGCCGCGATTGGCAAGTTCTGGAAACTGTTGGGTGAGCAGGTCAACGGCTTTGAGGGCTAGGTTGGAGCTGTCGGTGGGTACTTGGGGATGGTCGCACTGCAGGCGACGTACGGGCATGGATGTTTTGGTTAGGGTGATGCGATCGCACAGATCCACACTCTGCATCACCATGGCCATCTCATGGAAGCCATCGGTTCGATGGCCTAGCGGTAAAAGCACACTGGCATTCGACATTGTGTTCAACGAAGGACAACGCCGGTATCTTGAGTCGTTAAACGCCTATGCGCGCCAATTTGTGCAACCAGCATCCAGACCTGATGTCGACGCCATCACTGGC
>CALHGI010000063.1 GCA_938029995.1 uncultured cyanobacterium
CCTACCCCCAGCAAATCGGAACGGAGAGATGGCGTAACCGGCGATGGCGTAACTGGCGAGGACGCGACTGGCGAGGGCGCAACTGGCGAAGGCGCGACTGGCGAAGGCGCTACTGACGAAGGCGCGACCGTTGCCGAAACCGATGGCACAGGGGCCGCAGCCACCACATCCTCGACCACGTCCACTTCCACTACACCATTGCGCCCATTACTATCCAGCACATTGGCCTCCAAAACAGGCCTAGCATTGTTCTTGAGGGCAATGCCCACATCGTTACGGGCAATCCGGTTGTTATTGATAGCTGGCGTAGCCGGACTCGCTACGGTGATGGCCCGCCCTGTCTCTTCAAAATAGTTGCCCCTAACAATGGCGCGCCCCGTCCCGCGGATAGACACCCCTTGCTGATTAAGATTGAAATAACTATTCTCAATCACGGGCGTACCGTTCGCGACCTGCACGCCCGCAACCGTGTTAGACACCAAGGCCACCCGGCGCAGGATGGGTGTCCCCCCCGAAATCCAGACACCGCTACCCTTAGGATTCGACACCGCGATATTCGCTAGACCCGAACGGTCGGAGGTGACAATGGTTACATTGTGGGCAACCGTTTGTCCCATGTCATCCCCTCGAAACTCTCCTCCACCCATGATGATGGTGTTCCGGGTTTCACCCGAATTTCCCTGGATGGTGATGCCTGGTCGCAGGCGTAGCGGAAAGCTTTCTCCAGACTCTTGGCTGTAATGCCCCGGCGCTAATAAAAGTACGGTGCTGGTGGCCGGTGCCATGCGCAAAGCTTGGGTAATGGTCTGATAGGGCTGCTCTGCACTACCCACACCCTGTTGATCGCTCCCCTCGGTAGAATTTACATGTAGCACAGCATAGTCCTGGGACGGCTGACTCATGCTCAGGGTACGCCCTCCATCAGAAGAACTGGAGGTCAGGGCCTCTTGGGCGACCGCTGGCAGCGCCGTCATCACTACTGCGGACAGCAATATGCCCCGCACAGATTTTATAAGTATTGTTGCGTCCATCGTCGAATCCACGAATGTGATTTCCCAGAGAAGACTTTTCTCTGGGTTAATTGCGATGACGCTCTGCCCACCATCCCAAATCCATGGTTATCAGTGTTGCAAAATCTGCGGTGGGTGCGTGAGGCAGGATGTCGTTGATATCTAAATTGTTTATGCCTAGGGATTCTGATGGCGGCTTGGGGATTTGTCAACCCCCATCCCACCTTTGTCACAGAGTTCGTTATATTCCAGGACCATTTATCCCGTTAGTCCCAGGGCCAGAACAATGCATATTTCTAGCAAGCGTTACGCGACACACCCCATGGAATGACCGATCGTCCTGATTCACTAGGGCATTCGCCAGACAAGATTCAGATAACAAACAGCTCTCCGCAATGGCTAGCTATCTTCGCCACCTAGAGTAAATTTACAGCTGATACCATGGGAAAGATTTGCCCCATGCCAACGTGCCTATGAATCCTGTGCCAATCGCTGAAGAACATTCCCAGAAAGTGCTGTATCGAATTCTAGACGCCAACCTAGATCGGGCTCGTGAAGGGCTACGCATTATTGAAGAATGGTGTCGATTTGGCCTCAATGACGCGGCCCTCACCGGGCAAATCAAACATTTGCGCCAAACCCTGGGCCAATGGCACAGTGATGAAATTCGGCAAAGTCGTGACACCCCCGGAGATCCAGGGACAACCCTCAGCCATCCCCAAGAACAACGGCGCGATACGCTACAAACCGTAGTGCAGGTCAACTGCTGCCGTGTTCAGGAAGCCTTACGAGTGCTAGAGGAATATGGCAAGTTATATGCTGCGGACATGGCCAACGGCGCGAAACAAATGCGCTATCAGCTGTACACATTAGAAAGCCAACTGCTGGGCCATGGTCTGCGCCAGCGCTTAGCCCAAGCCCATACCTACCTGGTCACTTCTCCCCACGACCATTTGTTAACCGTTGTAGAAGCCGCCCTTAAAGGGGGTATTGACATTGTTCAGTATCGGGAAAAGTCGGCCGATGATGAGGTGCGTCTGGAACTGGCCGGTAAGATGAAGTCGCTTTGCCACCAGTACAATGCTCTATTTATCGTCAATGACCGGGTGGATATTGCAGCGGCGGTGGGGGCCGATGGTGTCCACCTAGGACAGCAGGATCTGCCCATGGCAGCAGCACGGAGTATTCTTGGGCCACGACCTCTGGTGGGTCGCTCCACCACATGTCCAGCGGAAATGGAGCGGGCTATTAACGAAGGGGCGGACTATATCGGTGTGGGGCCTGTCCACGCCACCCCCACCAAACCTGGGAAGGCAGCCTCAGGCTACGAGTATGTCCGTTATGCCGTGGACCATGCCCCCATGCCATGGTTTGCCATTGGTGGCATTGATCTTACCAATGTGGCTGCGGCCAGAGAAGCGGGAGCCCCTGGCGTTGCCATCGTCCGGGCCATCATGCAGGCTGAGGATGCCACCTTGGCTACCCAAACCTTTAATCAGCACTTTCACGCCCCATGAACAACCACCCCAACGCGATCTTGCTCCAAGTGAATGGAGAGGCCCAATCTTGCCCGATGGGGACCACCCTACCCCAGCTCCTGCAACAGTTAGGGATGGACCCTCGGTTGGTGGCGGTGGAGTATAACGGCGAAATTTTGCATCGTCAGTTTTGGGATACTACGATTATGGCCACGGACGACCGCCTAGAGGTGGTCACGATTGTAGGGGGCGGATTGTAGGGGACAAGAATTTTAGGGAACAAGGATTTTTAGGGGCGGTTAATGGCGGGTATCCGTCCTGCCTTCAGTGGCTGTCTGACCTGACTAAAAACGTTAAAGTAAGTATGGCTACACTTTGGTGAGCTGCAAAATCTCAGCATTTTTCTGCACCCTGCATCATGAGTCGATTTAAGCTAACTCAATTTAAGTCTTGGCTGCGTCCCCTACTCAAACCTTTTTTGGTGTGTGTCCTGGCGTTAGTGTTGGTCTTTTCCCAGGCCGATGGTGCTTTAGCCGCCCGTGCTGGCGGACGCATCGGTGGCGGGAGTTTTAGAGCCCCCAGCAGGCCCTCCTATGGACGCACCTATTCCTCCCCTCGCAGCTATCGGTCACCCTCCAGAGGGTATTATCCCGGCGGCGGCGGTGGTTTTGGCTTTGGCTTTCCCCTCGTGATGCCGCTATTTGGCTTTGGTGGTGGTGGGTTGTTTAGTCTGCTAATATTTTTTGCGATCGCATCCTTTCTCATGCGCAGCTTCCGCGACAGCGGTTTTGCAGACGGAGACACCACCAGCTATACCCCCAATCCAAATGTGTCCGTTGCCCGCGTGCAGGTCGGCCTCCTAGCCAAAGCTCG
>CALHGI010000064.1 GCA_938029995.1 uncultured cyanobacterium
AAAATATAACAAACTACTGCATACATAACTGTCACTATCCAGAGCTTTTAGGGATCGCATATGGCCTGAACTGCGCCAAGACATATTCAGCAGTTAGCATGGTCGCCTAAGTTTTTCAGTGGCCATGGCTGACCTACGTGCTAAAACAATGTTGAGATATTTTCTGGAGATTGGTAACGAATACCTGGATTAGCAAGGGCTTGTTGATAACCCACAACAGGCGATCGTTGACTCGAAAAAATAGCCCAGTCACATTCTTTATCAATATTGAAATACATAACTGCCCTTACCCCAGCATCTGTTAAATAGCGATAGGCTTGGGTTAACCACTCGTCTTTTGCCTGGGTATTTTGTCCTGAGCGAGTCATACTGGTGGTTGCCGTTTGGGCTATAAAAATCGGTTTACTTGCAGCCATCCGTTTCATACGAGTAATATAGGGCCCGAAGACCACATCAGGAGACTGCCACTCTTTCCAGGATGCATTGCGGCAATGTCCCCAGTTATAGGCACTAAACGCAACGATATCAACTGTGCGATCGCCAGGATAGTAACGCTCAAACCCGTGTCCCGATTCCGACCAACCATTGGGGGCAAACACCCATCGAATTGAATCATGGGGGACACCAGCTTCAGAAAATATATCTTGAATGTGGTGATACGCTTGCTTGAAGAGTTCTGGCGTTTGGCCATAGCTTTCCCAAGCACCATTCATTTCTGGCAAAGGAGCGATAAATGTGATGGAATTTTCTACCTGTTCAGTCCATTTTTTGTAGGCCCGAGCCACTCGCGCTATATCTCGATCAATACGACCAGAGGCGATGGCTTCGGAAGATCGTTTAGAGGTGAAATTTAGAAACCCTGTGTACCCATTATTGTGTAATTGGCCTAAAGCAACCGGGATGTCATAGTCAGGATTATTGGCTTCTAAATCGATGAAGATGCCTACTAACGAATGCTGTTGGCTAAACGCATCTATATCCTGTACCTGAGTTCGGAGAACTGAGTTTTCCCCAACGAATCCAGGGGTATACATACCGGCTAATAGAGGAGGATTGAAGGTGGGGGAGAACTGGGATATGCCTTTGCCCGAAAAAAGTACTAGCCAAGACCCTAATAGGCCCACTATAAATAACAGTAAAAGCCTATGCCTTAAAGCCTGGACATAAACGACTTGAACTTTAAATTTCATCACAAGATTTCAAGGATAGCCTTAACACGTAAACCTTGTTCAAAAGCCAAAGACTTTTGAGGGGGTAATATCTTGAACAACAAAGCTAGGTAATCAAGGCGATACTTTTTAGTCTTCGATCACATTTAAGATGGGCTGGTTTCCAAGTGCCTTATAGTAAAGGGTTTCTAAAATAAGCCCGTTAGTATTGCCAGATAAGATGGCATTAATTTCCTCACTCTCTTCATAGAGACCGGCATAGAAACCACCACCATCAGGATCCTGTAATTCATTAACAGCCTTGAACAGCTTCAATGTGTAAGGCTTTTTGGGAAACAAATAATACCACCCAAAGGCTGCTTTTGTACTCAGCGTGCGTAGCTCTGGATGGGGCTCATTCTCTTCGGTAATCACAGCCCAGGGGGTGCCATTGGCATAGAGAGTACTATAGAGGAAATGAGGCTCCTGATCGATGTTATCCTCTGAGACAGCAGTTAGGTGCCCCGTGTCTTTGTATCTGTTTTCCTGTGCAGTGAGTATAGCTTCAGCATATTCAGCCAGGGTGTCATCCCAGCCAAATTCAATGGCTTCTAGAATGTAGGACTCGCTAACCACGTAGTTATTAGCATCAGTGTCTTCGAAGTTACGCTGGTCTACGGGAATTTTTACTCCGCTGACTTCCACCAACTTCATGGGATCTGTTTCCAATGCCTTTGGCGCTTCAAATCCCCAAAGTTCATAGCCACGGGCAGCATATTCTTCGTAACCTAAGCGGCCTTCCTGTACCGGCAGCAGCTTCCCATTAGACTTATAGATGGCGCCATAGAGCTGCCCGTCTTCGATGGAACGAGGAAGTTGCCAGCCTGAAAGAAGCTCAGAGATCCAGTTTTCATACTGGGGATGACATGTGCGAACAATGTGCAGAGCTGTGAGAAAGCGACCGATATCCAGTGCAGACCAGCCCAATCCCTTTTTGGTGGGATTATTTCCATAGTCCACCATCTCTGCGGTTGCACTATTGTAAACCTTGTTGGGGAGAGCCCCCTCTACCAGGGGGAGGTCCCCAAGCGAAGTTAAAAACTGATTGAGTTGTAAGTCGAATTCGTCTTGATCAACTATCCCCATCCACCGAACCGCATTGAGAGCCATCAGATAATTACCCTGATCCCAAAGGGTACCGGAAGGGAACTGGTTAGCGGAATTGGTAAATCCAGTATCTGGTTGCCGATTATTGACAAAGTATTGCCAGGCTACAGCAGCATACTCTTTCTCTTGCTCAGTTAAAGGAGCTGTTAACTGACCACAAAGGTTGTTGGAAGTTTCACCAGTTGCGGCGGCTTGGAAATCAGACTTTTGTGCTCCGACTCCAATGGTGCCCCTGGCACAAGCCGTCAGACTACCGATCGCTAGAACACTAGCTAGCAACCCTGTAAAAGCTCGAAAATGACGTGAATTCATATTTTTAAGAGATATGCGCTATTGGTTGCCCGTTTCGGGCTTTATATAGCAAACTTTCAAGGATAATGGCGTTAGTGTTGACATTAATCGCTTTGTTAGAACCAAGGTCTGGGTTCTCGTATCGTCCTGATAGATACCCTTTTTGCTCATCGGCAAGGTTTTGCACCGTTTGTCTCAGGGTTTGACAATAGTCGTTGCCGGGAAAAAGGCTACTCCAAGCAAAGGCTGCCTTTGTACTTAGAAAACGTAGGTCAGGGTGGTTCTTTCCGTTTACATCTGTCGCTGGCCAATGCCGACTATCAGCATAAACGCTGTAGTAGAGAAAATAGGGTTTGCGATCCAGTGCGTCTTCGTTTACTGCGGTTAGTATGCCCGTGTTGGCATGGCGATTTACTTGAACCTGAAGGAGATTTTCAATTTGGGGTTGAACCGTGTCAGGTAATCCCAACTCTATGCCCCACAGTAAGTAAGGATCGTTTGTTAAATGATTGCTAGCTCCTGAGGAATTGATATCGCGCTGATCCACTATCAGTTCTACACCATCAACGGTTACTCTCTGGGTCGGCGGATTATAGAGGGCGTTATCGGCTTCAATGCCCCATAGTTTGAAGCCATAGGCCGCATATTGTTCGTAGCCTAGGCGTCCTTCTTGCCAGTAGTTTAGTCCGTTTCGCCCTGCTCCACTGCCCCATAGCCAACCATCTTTTACAGACTGGTTTAAGTCATAGCGGGTGACGATGGTATTGATGCGATCGCAAAACTCTGGATAATGGGTTTTAATTATATGTAGGGCTACTAGATATCGGCCTAAATCTAATGCAGACCAGCCGCTCGTACCGTTTGGATCAGAACGGTTGCTCAACGTCCGCATTGCAGCCGTTTCAGTACTGTAGGCTTTATTTGGCAACTTTGTTGTTGGCAAGGGCAACTGTTCCAATGTTTGAAAAAGAATCGACAGTTTTTCGTTAAACTCTGTTGCAGAGATTAACCCCAACTGACGAGCGGCATGGATTCCCAACATCGCACTCCCCTGGTCCCACCAAGTAGCCCAAGTTAGCCCATCAACCGCGTTCACCATACCCGTATCAGGGTTCCAGTTATTCTCAAAATACCTCCATGCCAGTTGCGCTGCTGCCCGGTCTCGAGAATCTGCCATATGTTCCACATTTTCCAAGGGAAGAGTCGGACTAACTAACTGATATGGTTCCGGCGGTGAAGGAGCTTTTTTTTTTCCTCAAGGGGTATTGCAGGAGGAACGTCCCCAGTAAAATCTTCGGGCAACGTGGCTATATCCACTGCCGCATTTTTAGCGATCCAGTATGCCCCTTGCTCATCAGTCACCATTTCAATAGCCGGTTGAGAGCTCTCGGGAAGACCGGCCCCCAACTCATCTCCATCGCGAATCGCATCCCACCACGGAGAATCCATATCATCATGGGGATAGATAAGAGGCTGTTGTTGAGTATTTTTATGGAGCAAAGCCTGAAGGATCAGACTATTGGTAGAGCCCGTAAACCCAATGGCTCTACGTCCACCGTTTTCATAAAATCCCTCATAGTAGCCTAGCTGTTGATTATATAAATCGAGAGTTGCCAGCCATAGTTCTCGACCATAGTCACTATCAGGAAATAATGTGTGATAGGCAAAGGCTACAGCTGTACTAACTACACGAGAGCTGGGGAGAACGTCACCGTTATCATCGACAGCGACCCAAGAACGGCCATCGGACACGAGCGTACTATGGACCACATAAGGGGCCTGATTGACCAGTGTGGTACCTGAGGCACTAAATGTTCCTGTCCGTTCATAGCGACTGGCTTCAGCCTGATAAATAGCTTCCACCAGGGAACTAATTTGGGGGTCAAACCCAAATTCTAGACCGTATAAGATAAACGGTGTGCTGGTGGTATTTAACAATTCATTGCGACGCCGTTGCTCTGGTTGAGAACGATTAGTTGGAACCGCTTTATCTTCTAGCTTAGTGGTGACATAATTCCCCCCAACGGCTGAACGGGAGGCATCAAATCCCCATAGCTGAAAAGCACGGGCGGCATATTCTTCATAGCCAAGGATTTCTGCAGGTTTGACTCGGATGCGATCTCGCCCCCGATCATCCTGAGCTAAACGGGCATTAGCAATACGACCATTTCTAACCACCCGTAAATAGGACCAGTCCAAGGCTAACTGATCTACAACGTCGGTATACTCAGGATGACAGGTTTTAAGGGTATGCAGGGAAGCCAACAGCCGTCCGATGTCTAATCCAGACCAACCATCCCCCTGAGGTATGGAATTACCGCCATAGTCAATGGGTTCTAGAGTCAAGGTGCTATAGGATCGATGGGGAAGTTCCCCAGCAAACAATTCAATTTCCTGTAGAGCCCCCAACAGATGTCGGATTCGCTCATCAAACTTCTTAGCAGTGATCACATCCATAGCCCGAGCGGCATGGAGTGATGCCAGATAGTCTCCCATTCCCCAAAGAGTGACACCATCAAGGTCACTGCGATCAGGCACTAATCCTGCAGGCGTATTGTTAGCTTCAAAATATTGCCACGCTGTTTTGGCATAGCGCATGTCCGTAACAGTTAAGGGACTCGCTACGGATGAACAAATCGACGAGCGCGGCTTTTCCACCGGCGCAATAGCCGCCACCATAACGCCCTCAGGCGAAGCAGGTGGCGGTGGCGCAGCCGCAGCCGGTTCCGCCGGTGGTGGCTCAGGATTGCTAACTGTTTCAGGAGGAGCTGGTGGTGGTGGCTCAGCTGGTGCAGCCGGTGGTGGTGGCTCAGGATTACTGGCTGTTTCAGGAGGTGGAGGTAAATCACCCGTATTTTCCCCTGCCGGAACAGTAGGTACCGAAACAGGAACACTGCCGCTCGCCAACATCGGCACATGTCCCCGAGCTTTGTAGTAAAGGATCTCTAAGATCAGGCCATTACTATTGCCCGTAAGAATATCGTTAACGGGGGGCTCAGCATCATATAGCCCTGATTCATAGATACCCGCATAGTAGCCCCGACCAGAGTTAGTCGTATCCTTTACATGGTCAAAAATTTTGTGGGCATAGGGGTCATCTGGATAGACATAGCGCCATCCAAATGCAGATTTGGTACTTAAAGTACGCAGTTCTGGATGTAGTTCATTATTTTCCGTAATAACAGCCCAAGGAACACCGTTGGAATAGACCGTACTGTATAGAAAGTAAGGAGGCTGATTGATATTGTCTTCAGAAACAGCTGTTAATAGTCCTGTGTCTTCAAAGCGCCTTTTCTGCGCTTCAAACACTCGACGGGCGTAATCCGCCTGATCCCCTTCCAAGCCAAATTCAATCGCATCCAGAATGTAAGACTCACTCACTACATAGTTGTTAGCATTCGTAGTCTGAAAATCTCTGGTGTCGTGTGGAATTTGCAATCCATAGATATCGACAAAATCAAACGGGTCATAGGCCAGTGCCTGGGGAGCATCGAATCCCCAAAGAGAATATCCCCTTGCTGCGTATTCCTCGTAACCTAGGCGACCTTCTTGCACAGGCAGTGTACTATCATCTGGCAAAACGGTCGCGCCATAGAGCATGCCGTCCCTAACAGAAGCCGCAATATTCCAGCTGGAAAGAAC
>CALHGI010000065.1 GCA_938029995.1 uncultured cyanobacterium
ATGCGTCCTTGGATCTGTGTTGCATTCTCCGCCCCTGTTGCGGCTGCAACTGCAGTATTCGTCGTTTACCCCATCGGTCAGGGTTCTTTCTCTGATGGTATGCCCCTGGGTATTTCCGGTACCTTCAACTTCATGCTTGTATTCCAGGCAGAGCACAATATTCTAATGCATCCCTTCCACATGCTTGGTGTGGCGGGTGTATTTGGTGGTTCTCTGTTCTCTGCGATGCATGGTTCTCTTGTAACCTCTTCCTTGGTTCGTGAGACTACTGAAGTTGAGTCTCAGAACTATGGTTATAAGTTTGGCCAAGAAGAAGAGACTTACAACATCGTTGCAGCCCACGGCTACTTCGGTCGTCTAATCTTCCAATATGCCTCCTTTAACAACAGTCGTTCCTTGCACTTCTTCCTGGGCGCTTGGCCTGTGGTTTGCATTTGGTTCACTGCTCTGGGCATTAGCACCATGGCATTCAACTTGAACGGGTTTAACTTTAACCAGTCCATTTTGGATTCCCAAGGTCGTGTGGTAAGTACGTGGGCTGACGTGATTAATCGCGCCAACCTGGGTATGGAAGTGATGCATGAGCGTAATGCTCACAACTTCCCCCTCGACTTGGCTTCCGGTGCTGAAACGCCTGTTGCATTGACTGCTCCTGCAATCAATGGCTAATCGTTTTAGCTAAGGCTGAAGACTGAGTTAAAAAGGGGCTCCTCTTGTGAGGAGCCCCTTTTTTCATGGCTGAAGTGGTGGATTCCCTGGAATTTAGGGGTCTAGCCAGGATGCAACCATCAGGGCTAATAGCCCACCCAATATGGCTCCAGGGATTAGTTCAGGAATGGGAGGAGGCAAAACCCATAAAACCAACCTGGTGAGATGCCCTGGCATAGCTAGCACAGCGGCTACATCCATCCATTCTGGTTTGGGTTCGCCTCGATACCCCCAAGCCATTAAGGTAAACCAGATCATGTATAGGCCGTAGGATAGTGAGAAAAGCGGAATAAAAACCCAGTATGGCCAAATGGTTTGTTGTGGAACCTTGGCTGAGTAAATGTGTACTGGAAACCGTGATGATGATTGACGCTTGTGCCGTTTGCCCATCCTAACCGAGTAAGTTCGCCTGAATGAACTTCACCCCATCAAGCCTATATTCCGCTCTTATGACCAACGACTGAATGCATGCTGCCGTTTGCTACGCGCCTGCGACGATCATCGATGCCTATGGGCATCCAGCATCTACCTACATAGCGCTATATAGCGGGCAGCTTCGATGATGAATACCCCCACCCATGGCTGCTATGGCGACTCATGGGGGTTAGGCTTCGATTCTTTCTAGCTGCCAGAACTTTTCTTGATCAGATTCACTACTCACGCAGGACACTGTCCAGTTACGCCAGGTCCAGTCATCGCCCCGCTTGGCTAGTTCACTGGCCGAGACTCCCGTTAATACCACTAGCTCTGAGGTGGTGATCAGATAGCCCTGCTTCGCCAGTTCATCGGCAACTTGCAACAGTTTGAGGGTATTGCTGGCGCGGTTGATTCGAGTGTCGGACATATCGCTAGGGGGCAAGGTATGGGATGTGGATCGGGAGATGTCTGGTTGGGGTTTGGGAGCGGGTTGAGGTTGTTCCGGGACCGGCGCGGGTGCGGCTGATGCGGGTGGGGTGGACTGGGGGGTAGATACTTTTGGGGTTGGTACGGCACTGCCGCCGGCGGCCTTTTTGAGGCTAATGCTCCGCTGATGGGAAAAGGCACGGGCAATTTCATCACAGCGCTCGTTACCAATATTGCCTGCGTGGCCCTTAACGTAGGTCCAGGTGATGTCTACTTTTTGAGCGTCTTTGAGGGTTTGGGTCAGCCCGTCTAACTCTAACCACAGGTCCTTGTTTAGGACGGCTTTTCCGGCGGATGTTTTCCAGCCTTTGCGCTTCCAACCGCGCATCCATTGGGTGATGCCTTGGATGAGGTATTTGCTATCGGTGTTGAGTTCGATGGGGGTGTCGTAGTCATGCTGTTGCAGAAATTCTAGGGCTGCGATCGCAGCCTGCATTTCCATCCGATTATTGGTGGTCCCCGGTGCGTGCCCCCCCAGCTCCTGAATTTGCCCATCCGCAAAATAAATTACCGTGCCCCATCCCCCTGGCCCAGGATTGCCAGAACAAGCGCCATCAGTGTATATCGCCTTAATCGTAGGCAAATCGGTCATAGCAGCATAAATAAAAAGCCCTATGCATCATAGCGAAACCCGTCGAGAACCAGATTAATCACACTGATAAGTAAAACTTTGCACTCAGGGCTCTAAAGATATGGGATAAGGATTAAAGGGGCAACCGCTGCCCAGGGAACAGGTACTGAGGACGAACGACGATGAAAAAGTTAATGCGAGGTCTCCGTCAGTTTCAGGACAACTATGTGCCTGAGCATAAGAAGCTGATGGCCACGCTAGCTAAAGGTCAAAGTCCCAATGCATTATTTATTACCTGTTCCGATTCACGGGTACAGCCAGAACTCATCACCCAAGCAGAGCTAGGGGAGCTGTTCGTGATTCGCAATGCGGGCAACATTGTGCCCCCCTTTGGGGCCACCAACGGCGGAGAAGGGGCCACCATTGAATACGCCCTCAAGTCTTTGAACGTCGATCACATTATTGTGTGTGGCCATTCTAGCTGCGGGGCCATGAAGGGTCTGCTGCAAATTGGCAACCTAGAGGCCAAAATGCCCCTGGTTTACAACTGGCTGATCCACACAGAAGCCACCCGCCAGCTCGTGGAAGACAACTACGGAGATCTCGAAAAAGCCGACAAACTGGACATGCTAGTGGGGGAAAATGTCCTCACCCAGATCGAGAACCTCCGCACCTATCCCGCAGTGCGCTCCATGCTCCACCGGGGCAATCTATCGCTCCACGGCTGGATTTATAACATCAATGACGGCAGCATTTTGGCCTATGACGCTGAGCGCCATGCCTTTGTCCCCCCCTTTAGTGACCCCAGCAAAGCCCCCAACCTGGAGCATTCACAGCCTGGCTCCCACATGCCAGGGGAACACCGCTTAGCCCGAGGACAGTCGGAGAGAATCTTCAAGGGTTCCTATTAAGAGGCTCAGAGGCCCCGTTAAGACCAATCCTTAAACGGATGCTTCACCAAGTTGGAATTGTAATAGCGAGGATCGCCGGTCACTTCCTCGCCAATCCAGCTGGGCACCACCACCCTTTGCTCTGCATGGGTCAGTTCCACCTCCGCTAAAATCAATCCCTGATTTTCTCCGAGAAAGTCATCCACTTCCCACACCACGTCATCCAGGGGAATTCGGTAGCGATACTTCTCAATTAGCGGCGTTTGACACAGCTCCCGCAGCATTGTCTGGGCATCTACTAAGGGAATGTCATACTCAAATTCCAAGCGGCTCAGCCCCGCCGTTGGCCCCTTTAGGGTGAGATAGCCTTGTTCCCCAATGATCCGCACCCGCACTGTTTGTTTTCCCTGGGTGGGAATATAGCCCTGGCAGTAATAACGCCCCTCCGCCAGGGTGCGCCAAGTCTCATGCTGGACGAGAAATTTCCGTTCAATTTCCTGGGCCATGGGGAATCGGTTATTTTCTTAAAAACAAAAATGCATCCACCTCTCGCGGTGTGGGTTGGCCTGCGATCGCACCGGCCCGAGTGGTGGTTAGGGCCGCCACAGCACTGGCATACCGCACCATGTCATGGGCGCATTCAGCATCTAACAAACAGCTCCGGCCACGGGTACACAGCTGATGCAAAAAACCAGCTACGAAGGCATCGCCAGCCCCGGTGGTATCCTCCACATCCACATCAAACCCAGGCACATGGCCACTGAATCCCCCCAGGTAGTACCGACAGCCCGCTGCCCCAGCAGTCACCATCACCCCTTCTAGATAGGGACGCTGGGCGGCGATGGCCACCGGGTCCGTCGTATCCAATAACCACTGCGCTTCGGTGTCCGACAGCTTCAGAAAGGATGCATGCTTCAGCAAATCGTAAACCAGACCCAGGGCCTGGGCCGGATTTTCCCAAAACATGGGCCGCCAATTCACATCTAGCACCACCCGACCGTTGTGCTGCTGCACCCACTCCACCGCCTGCAACATGGACTCGCGGGTTTCAGGATAGGCCAGCCCCAAGGTGCCCAGCACCAAATATTTAGCCCCGGTGAATAGGCCAGGATCGATGCGATCGCAAATCAAATGGGCATCCGCAAAACTGGTGGGGTCCGGCAACGAAAACCCAGCAAACGAGCGCTCCCCTGTTTCATCGGTCAGCACATAGACCTCGCGGGTAGGAGCCGTCGGATGAATCTGCAGGCCCTGGGAGCCCACCCGCAAATCCGTCAGCAGCCGTCCCAGGGCCTGTCCCCACGCATCAATGCCCACCGCCCCAATAAACTCTGACGATGTCCCCAGCTTGGCCAAGCCACAGGCCACATTCGCCGGAGCCCCACCGGGCAACGACATCTTCTTATTCTCGTCACCCACCCAAAAGCTATCAACCAGGATTTCCCCCAGACAGACCACTGGATTCACCGGATTGTTCATTTCTGCCCCCGGACCATCGCCCCAGCACACACCACGAAAGCCCAAAGCAGGCTCTCAGCCGAAAGTATAGGGTACTAAGTCGTCTGCCCAAAAAAATCAACGAAATCAGGCGTGTGTCCCATGGCCATAGGCTGGGCCATACCCACGGGACACCCTCCCCCTTAATACAACCGGCTCAAAACGTAGCTCGACAACGCTTCCAAGGCCCGTTTCGGCTCTGACTGGGGCAATCCAGCCAAATTCTCCACCGCCAGCTCCACATGGTGAGCCGCCAGCTCCCGCGAGCGCTCCACACCGCGACTAGACTTAACCAACGCCATGGCCTCTTCAAAATCACCGCTTTGGGCAAACTCCCGCTCAATCAACGTGGTCAAGTAGGGGTTTTCCTCCATGGCATAGAGGGCTGGAGCCGTCAGATTACCGCTCAACAAGTCAGACCCAGCGGGCTTGCCCAACACCTCTTCGGACCCCGTAAAGTCCAAAATGTCGTCCACCACCTGGAACGCCAGCCCCAGACTGCGACCATATTGATAAAACGACTCAGCCAGGGCATCAGACGTACCACTCAACACCCCCACCGATTTACAGCTATTGGCAATCAGCGACGCCGTCTTGTAATAGCTCTTCATTAAGTAAGCATCTATGGAAAGGGTCGTATCAAATCGATTTAACCCCTGCTGAATCTCCCCCTCCGCCAGGTCCATAATGACGCGGGAAAGCAGCTTAACCACCGTCAGATTATCCAGGTTGGCCAAGTGCCAAGACGACTGGGCAAACAGAAAATCCCCAGCCAGAACAGCCACCCGATTCGTAAAACTGCTATGGACCGTCGGCACCCCGCGTCGCAACGACGACTCATCCACCACGTCATCGTGCACCAGACTAGCGGTATGAATCATTTCGGTGATTTCAGCTAACCGAAAATGTCGGGCTGGAATTTCGGACTCCATCACCGTAGCCCGTGCTAGCAGGAGCACAATTGCCGGTCGAATCCGCTTTCCTCCGGCACCAAAGAGGTGCTCCGCCGCAGCGTAGAGAATGGGATGCCGAGCACCGACCAGCTGCTTTAGGTTATCCGTCAGCAGCCTCAGATCCGCTTCGACGGGGGCAAACAGCGATGTTGTTGAAGTCATGGGAGAAAATGCTCAGACGGCTAGATTACGAAATTTTAAGTAATCCATATTCATTCTAAGCTAACGGTTCAACTGCTGTCGCGAATCAATTTAGAACTAGTGAAAACCCCTATGAATCCTAGCTTTACAGCCCACAAGGGCTAACAACCCACAAAGGGAACGATCTGGCTAGTATTGATTAGATATTTTTATTTCATTTTTTTAATCAGGTCTATGTAAATAACAAATTCTTATGTTAAGCTATTAAGTAGGAATTAAAAAATTGCATAAATAAGATTAATGATTGGTGCTTAGTAGCTTTGTTCTAGTGCCAGGAATGGTTACTAGGCTCACTAGGTTTATTCACCAACGTGTTGCCGTTGCCTCGGGCCCATAGTGCCCACGGCAAGCGGGTTGTCTACAAGGCGAAAACAACTATCTGGCCAAATCTATGGTTTAGGTCAACTTGGTTAGGTTTCACCCAGGCAACCGATGACAGAATTTATCGGTGCATGTACCCACAAAAGTGTGTACGGAGTGACGAGCGATACTGCAACACGTCTGACGCTGCGTAATTCTAGTATCAAGACTTCTTAGGCTTTTGAGCATCTTTAGTTAATCCAAGCCAGCCCTGTGCTGCCAATTCCTGCTGCCTGCTTTTTGTGGCATGCAGATCGTCCTTGTTGCTCCACACACACCGGCTACGTCCATGACTCACCCCTTTACGCCCCTTCTCATCTTGTTCCTCGCCATTAGTTATTTATTGATGGTCTATTTTGTTTTCGCGGTTATTCAACACTTTGTTAGCCGTCGTGAGCAAATCCTGAAATAAACGTGGGTAGCAAGCACGGTTCTTTTTGGCCGATTGCTTTAACCCCTGGCGATAGTCCAACGCTGCCATAGCGTCTTTCCATTATGCTGATTTTCCAATAATGGCCTAGCTGCGAATACAGCTAGGCCATTGTTTTTGGTCGGAGCAATGGGTTTGAATCATGGCAGCCGGAGGGCACAACCAGCCTAGGCCCTACCCTCCAACAAACGCTTCGGCCCCCGCCAAGAGTCGTGTAACCCCAGGAGCATCCTTAGGTTGGAAGTAATGTCTGGACTGACGTCTGGTTTGCAGCCTCCTAATACATTTTCTCTTTTTACTTTTTATTCGAGGGTCGTGTCCCCAAGGTGTAATCTATTCCCGAAAACAACTTAGAACGCTACGATTAACTCTTATACAGTAGGCACCCAGCAACTTGAGTTCAGCCCCTGACATTTCCCCCACCGTCCCTAACGGTCGTGAACCGATGGCTTTTCCTGCCAGCGTTGTCCGGTTAGACAGTGGGTTAACGGTGATTCATCAGGAGATCGCAACGACACCTGTGGTGGTGGTAGATGTTTGGATCAAGGCCGGGGCCCGCTATGAACCTAACGACTGGACTGGCATAGCTCATTTTTTGGAGCACATGGTGTTCAAAGGCACTGAGCACATCTTGCCAGGGATGTTTGATGCGGCAATTGAAAACCGAGGGGGCCTGACTAACGCGGCTACCAGCCATGACTATGCCCACTTTTATAT
>CALHGI010000066.1 GCA_938029995.1 uncultured cyanobacterium
GGGGTGCCGCCTATCTGACGGACTGTGCCCAGGCGATTCGCGCGCGGGTGCAGGATTTGCCCATCCAGGCCCAGTGTGAGCCCCCCAGTGACTTTGTCTGGTTTGAGCGCATGCGGGCGGCGGGCATAGATAGCTTGGGTATGCATTTAGAAGCTGCCGATGCGGACGTGCGAGCCAGGATTATGCCCGGTAAGGCTAAGGTGCCGCTTTCCTACTATTTCAAAGCATTTGAGGCGGCCACTAACGTCTTTGGGCGGGGGCAAGTCAGTACTTATCTATTGGCCGGTTTAGGGGATAGCAAAGAAACGTTGTTAGACGTCAGCCAGCGGCTGATTGACGTGGGTGTTTACCCATTTGTGGTGCCCTTTGTCCCCATCGGCGGCACCCCCTTGGCGGATCATCAGCCCCCCAGCAGTGAGTTTATGTATGACCTGTACCAGGGGATTGGCCAGATGCTAAAACAGGCGAACCTGTTGTCTAGTGAGATGAAGGCGGGCTGTGCCAAGTGTGGTGCCTGTTCGGCCCTGTCATTGTTTGAGGGGTAAACATTAGGTCGCGATCATCCTCTCCTTGGTGGGGATTTGGCGTCGGCTTTTGTTATTAAATATTGAATTTGTTTTCCGCTTTCTAAGACCATGAAAAAACGTACCTATAGTTTTCAATTAGCCCTTTCAAAATCAGATATTGCTGACTATTTTGATCTGCGGCAACAGATTTTTTGCCAAGAGCAGGCGCTATTCCAAGGGCATGATCGCGATTCCATTGATACTACGTCCTATCCCATTGTGGCCATTGCCCACACCCCCGACCAGCCCGATCAGGTGGTAGGGGTAGTGCGCATCTACGAAGAAGCGTCCCGGCTTTGGTACGGTGGGCGTTTGGGGGTGCACCCGGACTTTCGCAGGGTGGGCCGCATTGGTAAGGGATTGATCCAAAAGGCGGTGACGACGGCCAATACGTGGGGTTGCGATCGCTTCCTTGCCACTGTTCAACTGCAAAACGTGCGTTTTTTCACTCGGCTCCATTGGAATAGTTTGGAAGAGATTGAGGTTTTGGGACATCCTCACCATCTAATGGAAGCTGATCTGGAGCATTATCCAGCAACGGATCAGATTCGTCCGCCGCTGCCGCTTGGGCAGGTGGCTTAGGGGGAATTGGCCCCTCTCCCTAAATCCCTCTCTTCAGGTAGAGGGACTTTGAGTGTAGCGATATTTTTTGGGGACTATGTGAGTGTAGCTAGGTTTTTAGGACCATAGGATGATTGATGTTTTTGACTCCTTTGCCGTGTGGAAAAGGGGAAATTGTAGAGTGCTAGGGCGGTTGGCCCCTCTCCCTAAATCCCTCTCCCTAGGGCGAGGGACTTTGGGTATCGCTAGATTTTTGCAAGATTCCGAAACCGTTGCTACCCCTAACTCCCCTTCTCCCCAGGGAGAAGGGGCCGGGGGATGAGGGGCCAATGCCTACCACTGATCAAACTCCTAACCTGTCTAACCTGGTAACTACGCTCCAAGCCTCCCTCAGTATCCTCCACAAACAGGACATCCAAACCGCCGCCAACACCATCGGCCAATATGTCCACGCCGCCAATGGAGACCCCATCCACCTAGGCGATGACTGTGCTGCCATCCCCGATGGCGACAGCTATCTTCTCCTCGCTGCCGAAGGTCTCTGGCCCCAGCTGGTTACCCAAGACCCTTGGTTTGCTGGATGGTGCGCCATTATGGTTAACGTGTCCGATATCGCTGCCATGGGCGGTATCCCTATCGCTGTGGTGGATGCCCTTTGGAGCCAGTCCGTTAGCGCCAGCGATCCTCTGTGGCAAGGCATGCAAGCCGCCGCCCAGGCGTATAATGTGCCCATCGTGGGCGGCCATACGAATTGCCACAGTCCCCATGATGGCTTGGCCGTTGCGATTCTAGGCCGAGCCCAGCACCTGATTACCAGCTTTGACGCTCAGCCTGGGGATGATTTGGTGATGGTGGTGAATATGGCGGGTAGTTACCATGGTGACTATCCGTTTTGGAATGCGGCGACCATGGCGGAGCCTGCTATTTTGAGACAGCACATGGGGCTGTTACCCCAACTGGCTGAACGGGGTCTGTGTAATGCGGGCAAGGATATTAGCATGGGGGGGCTGGCGGGTACGTTGTTGATGTTGACGGAGGCGTCGGGCTGTGGAGCTATTTTAGATTTGGATCTTGTTCCTTGTCCGTCGGATGTGGCTTGGGATAAGTGGTTGACGAGCTTTCCTAGTTTTGGTTTTTTGTTGAGTGTGCCTGGAGAGAATTTGGGGGAGGTGCAGGGGGTATTTGAGCCCTATGGGTTGGTGTGTAAGGCGATTGGCACAGTGACCGAAGGAGCTGAGGTTTTGTTTCACCAGGCGGGGAAGCAAGAGTTGTTTTGGGGTGGGGGGCAATCGTTGACTGGCTTTGGCCATAGGTAATCTTGTGGAGGGCCTGGTGCCCACCCTGCACATTAAACGACATCAGCCAGGATGTATGCTCGGTTCGTCAACGATAATCTCCAGCCATTGAGGGCCCTAAGGGAATGTGGCGTTGCTGATCCTCGGGATGATTTTACTAGTCTCAATCCGGCTATTAGCCAGGTTTACAGATCGATTTATCCTCTAAATCAGCAACGGCGGGAATGTTCCTACGGAATTGTTTATTGTGCGCCATGCTAATAGAAAAATAATATATCCCCCATGCCCCTCCGCATTGCCCTCCTCACCTACTCCACCAAACCCCGTGGCAGCGTCATCCACACCCTAGAGCTGGCCGCCGCCCTCGCGGCCCTGGGCCATCACCCCTGCGTTTTCGCCCTCGATAAAGAC
>CALHGI010000067.1 GCA_938029995.1 uncultured cyanobacterium
GGCGTTAACAGCGCCTTAGTTCCCCATTCTGCCAATAGCCCTACCCTGCCACCCACACCCTCTTTCCCCAACACTGCTGTAACTGACCTATCCACTAATAATCACTCCGTCGCCCCCGCCGAAAACGCTGACGATTCCTCAACTCTCGTTTCACCGCAACATCCCATTTATCCACTAAGGTCAACATGGCGGGCGTATCCCGTGAAATCTTACCCTGCCAGCCGAGATCCGCCACCACCGAATTAAACGTGCGACGCTTGGTCATGCGGTAGGCAATTTCTTCCACCTCATGCCACGTTAGGTTGCTCTCAATATAGGCCTTCGCAATCACATTCAACAGGTTAGTAAATCGATTGCCCTCCGCCTCCGTCATCATGGTGTGGGGAATATCCAGGACCCGATCAAAACTGTTATACCAACAGTAGGGCTGATGCTCCAGGGCCGCCTCAAAGAACCGTTGATGATCGTAATTATTAACAGCGCGATCGCTTTCGCTAGAGATCATAAAAATTGGCGCAATGGGAGACTTTTTTACCCGTTTAAAATTGTACTTAGCAATCTTAAGCACCGCCCGCAGGGCCGCCAGCTCAAAGCCTGGATAGCTGGGGCCCAAGAGACTTTCCCACTCAAAATAGCTATCCACATGTTTGACAAACAGATCGATTACCTTACTGCTGGAATTAAAATAGGGCGCAAACAAAAGGGTGCGGTAAATGGCATCGCTCTTTTCCATTGCTAGCCAGGTGGCCAGAGTTCCTCCCCCCGACAAGCCCCCCACAACGACTTTTTTCCCCATGCGCTGGGCAATTTTGAGCCACTGCAGGCCAAATTTTAGATATACGCGGGGGTCATCGGTCAGGGGTGGGGGGTTATTTATCCCCCACTGACCGGCTAAGCCATGGCCCGGCAGCAGGGGAATCAACACATTAAACCCCGCCTTATATAGGGTTTCCGCCATGGGGATAAACTGATATGGACCCGCCGTAAACCCATGGAAAAATAGACAAACCTTGTCAGTGGGTTCACCATGGAATCGAAAATATGACCGACAAAGATTATCAATGAGTGACATCTCTGATTCACGGTCCGATATTTTACTCTGTATAACCGTTTTAAGGGTCAGATAGTCCACCATGGCAATGCAATGACTGGTCACAGTCGCATACTAACGTTCAGGCTTACCGGATTCCAAAAGATTGCGGGACTGCTTAATATCTTTGGGAAGAAAAAACACCGGGAACTGTTCTTAAATAAGGACAGTCTTTGTAAGAGCGGTAGATAGTTTATGGCAATAAATGTCAGGCGCAAGCCGGGCGACCCGTTTCCCTAGGTTATGCCTCAAGCTACCTACCCTGTGAAGGATTCTGAGGCTTGAATAAATAGGATGATATTTAGACGGGGTAATAATCAAAGCAACTGTTCTGCGGACAGCCTTTATATGGAGGCTCGTGCCCTGTGGGCCAAGGTTGTTAACCTGAGCATCTACGACAATGAAGACATGCTGCGTTCAGTGGTCAGGCTGCTGGAAAAAGCCAGGCAGAAAAATGCTAACCATGTACCGTCGCTGGTGCTACTGAGCGATCTTCTAATGCAGCTGGACGCTGATGCTGAAGCGATGCAGGTGGTCGACGCGCTCCTAGTGCTTGAACCCGACAACCAGACCCACGTCAGAAAGAAAATTCTTATTCAACAACTACGCATAGACCGGAATGATAGTAACCTTCATGCTGTGCGGGAGTATGTCGAAGCACGGTGGACGGGCACCACTGATTGGTAGATGAAGCCGCTATCTGACTGGTCTTTAGCGGGTCTTACTCATGAATATTGCCATTGGGCATAATGGTGCCCGTCAACCGGGCCGCCGTTAACTTGACCATGATTTTGTCACCGTAGCCGACGATGGCACCGCTCAGATCTGCTCCACTCAGGTCTGAGCCACTGAGGTCTGCACCAATCAGGTTCGCTTCCCGTAGGTTGGCATGGCTCAAATTAGCCTGGAGTAAGTTGGCCCTAAAGAGCTTAGCCTTGTGTAAATTTGCCTGGTTGAGGTTGACCTTATGCAAAAATGCATCGCTTAGGTCCGCCCCCTCCAGGTTTGATTTACTTAGGTTCCGCCCTGAAAAATCCTTTTCCTTAAGATTGGCCCCCCTAAAGTCAGAGCCCTCCAAATCAGGATCTCGACGTGCAGAAGACTTCTGCGGCGGGGTGTAGGCTGAGGCCTGGGGCACCTGGTAGATGTAGTCCGCATAGCCATCCGTTACGGGGCGAGGGATGGAACTATAGGCGGCACTATTTCGCACGCTGGCTGATGGGCTAGCTGCACTGCGGCTAGGTCGATTACTTTTTGCGGCGCTGGCTGAACTATTCTTTTTGGCCGCAGTACCATTCCCCTGGCCAGGGGCCGTTGTCTTAGCCGCCTTAGGGCCAGAGCCATTCGCGGTTCCATTGGGCGCACCCTGTTTAGCGCCGCTATTGGCTGGGTTAGTGGTGCTAGAGGCGGCACTATTTTGAGCGGTGGACCGATTGGCCGAGGACGAGCTGTTGGTGCGGCCGTTATATCCATTGCCACCAGTAGACGACTTGCCACTAGTAGACGACGACCGGTAGGAAGCGGTGTTTCTGCTGCCGTTTTGGGTGGCCGTTGAAGACCCATTGTTCGAGCCAGCGCCGTTAGTGGATGACCCAGAACCATTAGCGGTTCCGTAGGGGCGCGTATATCGACTTTCACTATAGGGGCGATATCGACTACTGCCGTAGCGTTCGGGGTTGTAGTTACTGGTTCTGCCCGTCTTCGATTTAGACGCGGTTTTGTCGCTGCGCAGATACTGTTTGAGACGGCTGCGGGCATCGTTGATCCGTTTAAGCTTATCTTGGGCCTTATCGCGTAGGCGTGTGTTATCAGCCGGAATCCGATCGGGATGCCAGATAAATACCAGATCTTTATAAGCCTGATTCACGTCTGAGAGTGAAGCACCACGCTCCAACTCCAGTACGTTATAGGCTTGCGCGATATCGTCCATAGGTAGCGTTATAAAAGCGGTGACGGAACGGACAGTTGATGGAGACAACATCGGGATTTGCCCAGAAGGCGATGCCGTACAGTCCCTAGTTTAAAAATGATTAGAAATAATAAGCCTATCCATGGGGTAATTACTTGATGTACGCAGATTATGACCACTGTATAAGGCGCTTTCCTTAGAACCTCCAATTCCTTTAAGACTCCATTGCAATTCCGTATCAAAGCGGTCTATTTATTAACAAACCCAATAATAAATAAATCGGCGTTGCTGATCCTCGGTATGAATTCGACTGAACCATGCCGTTCTAGGGTGCGTCTGATCGCTCGGTTCATCCCCTAAATCAGCAACGGCAATGAATCGCTATGGCTGGTTTTAGGGATGATTGAAGCTACAGCGGTGATCCATCCCTTGCAGCTGCCTTATTCCTGGGCCAAGTTAAGTTCGTAAATATTCCATAGGGCTCCTAGGGGTGAATATTTTACATTCTGAACCTTGTTCCGAATGGCTGACATGGAGTACTGGTTGATCAGATAAATGAATGGTAATTCCTCCTGGACGATTCGTTGAGCCTCCACATATATTTCACGCCGTTTGGCCTCATCTAGTTCTTGGGCTCCTTTGATGTACAGCTGACCGATTTCCGCTTCCCAGTCGGCAACCACTCGCCCCTCAATAGGATCTTGCCCAGGTAGGGGCTTTTGGTTAAAGGCATGGAGGCCGCCATCTGGATTCCACACATTGGAGCCACCGTTGGGTTCTAACCCACCGCCAAAGCTAATCAGATGACATTCCCAATCTAGGCTATCCCCTAGTTTTTCCACCAGGGAGCCCCAGCTGACGGGGGTAAAGTCTACGGTGATACCAATTTTGCTTAAATCCTGTTTAATTTGGGCACCGATGGATTCACGGACCTTGTTGCCCGCATTGGTGATCAGGGTGAAGCGCACATGGTTACCGTCGCCATCGAGCAGTTGATTGTTGGCATCATATTGAAAGCCACTGGATAGCAGCAGGTCTTTGGCGGTTTCCAGGTTGTAGTTATAGGCTCGAATGCCGTCTTTCTCTGGGCTGGCGGAATAGGGGCTGAGGGGGAAAATGGATGAGTCCTGGAGGACGCCCAGACCTTGGTAGATGTTGTTTAACATGGTCGGTCGGTCAATGGCGTAGGCCACAGCCTGCCGAAATTCTAAGGTATTAAACCATTTGGATTTAATGGGATCAACCAGGGGCTTGCCATCACGGGAACCTTGGTTGAGGTTAAAGGAGATAAAAAGGCTGCCGGGGGATGGACCGCCGTTATAGACCGTAAAGTCGCCCCGTTCTTCTTCTCGTTTGAGCAGGGAAAAGTTATCGGGTTTAACACCGGTCAGGTCTAGGCCGCCGGAGCGAAACTGAACAAATTCACTGTCTTGGGATTCCACCACCTGCCAAATAACTTCTTCGATGTAGGGCTGGGCCTCACCCTGCTCATCCACACGCCAATAGTAGGGATTGCGTTCAAACCTGACCCGTTCCCCTGGGGTAAAGGCCTTGAGTTTAAAGGGGCCATTGCCAATGATGTCTGCCGGGGGGGTGTTGGTGCCCCAGGTGGATAGGAACAGGGGATTGCCTTCGGAATCTTTTTCGGTCAGCGTTTTGGCTAGGGCGTGCTTGGGCAGGATATTGACACCGGTATTGCGGAGGAAGGGGGCATAGGGCTCGGGCACTTCAAATTTGACTTGGCGCTGACCAATTTTGGTGATTTTGGGCAGTTTGCCTTCTTCTCCGACCCGCAGAATGTCCCGAATTTGGGTGGGGATGGCTTCATTTAGATAGATGTCGTTGTAGGTAAAGACGACATCGTCAGCCGTTAGCGGTTCGCCATCTGACCATTTTAGATTTTCGCGCAGGGTATAGGTGAGGGCGAGGCCATCCTCAGAAAACTCCCAGGATTCGGCTAGCTCAGGGGTGATTTCGCCGGTTTCGTAGTTTTCGGAAATCAGACCCTTATAGGTCAGTCCAAAGATATTGGGCCGTTCGTTACTAAGGGCGTAGTTAAAGGTTTTGGGATCGCTGAGGATGCTATAAACCAGTCGCGATAGTTGGGTATCGTTGGCTTTGAAGTTGTCTAGGGAGCAGCTGGCTATGGTCACCACCATCACCAAGCTCATTAACCAGTAGGACCACCTGCGAAATATACGAAAGCCCATAGACATAACCGCTAGAATAGCCGGACACAATTTCTAGCTATTCTAGCGGGTTGGTCAACCTATGTTGCCTATGGCGATGGGTTATGCCAGCATCCCCATGGGGGATGTCCCTAATTTCAATAGTTCGGTGGACATTGCCCAGCTTACGTACTAATCGTTTGTGGCGGGACTTTGAGGGTAAAGGACCAGCCAGCGGGATGGTTTGGGTTGGGGCACTTCGTCACTGATGCGCTGGCGAATGGTTTGAATATCTTGACCCGTAATGCGAGCAAGGTTACGGGCCTCATTTTGAAAATTAGGCACTATCCAACTTAGGTAGGCTTTTGCATAGTCATCGGCATATTGAATCAGCTCTTGCTCATTCTGAAATTGTTCCTCCGATAAAAACTCACGATAATAAGCAACACAATCAAAATCACCCCCTGTGTATAGTTGGTGGGTAATATAGCGACCTTGGAAAAATTTGCGATTGTTGGTGGTTTGAAAAGATAGGTCTTCTGGAAAGGTGTCCCGTGAATAGCGCAGGTGTAACCGGGTCATAAAAACAATGGGGCACTCTGCTCGTGGGAGATTTTGGCGGTCATTAATCCGATCTAGCCAGGTGACACCCGAGGCTTCGAGTTCCTCTGGATTTAGGGGATCGGCGGAGCAGGGATCACAGCTGCTCATATCCCAGGCATATTCTAAAAAAGCAGCCCGCTTATTTTCTTGTTCATAGAGATGTTGGAACATGGTGCCATACACCTGGCCAAATTCTTGTTGAACAAAAAGGGGCAGCTCGATATCGGTGGGAATCTTGACTGTGCGATAGTTGGTTAGTTCGATACGTCCTTGGGGAGAGAGTAGATAGACAACTAAATCTTGATCGCCATCGGCATTAAGCATTCCCAGGCGAATCGGCAGCATAAATTTGGCCGAATCGTAGCTAATCTGTAACGGACGCAGGGTTTGATAGCCGCTATTGTCAAATGCCTCCAGGTTCACCCTGGCGACAAAAAACTTCATGCCCTGACGGATGTAGGGGGCTAAAACCTGGTTGGCGCCGGTAGGAATCTGATATTGATTTTGTTGTAACCAGGTTTCTAACCCTTCGGATTCACGGGCACTGAGGATAAGAATGTCATATTCGCCAACGGAAAACTGGTCTTCGATGGTGACGCCTAGATCGTTGGCTGTAGATGTAGCTAATTTAGGTTTAAGTTCACTACTGCGTGCAATAGCGGCTTCCTCACAAGGGCTGCCATCCACATATTCCACTAGTCGCGGTGCACTGGTGGCATCTAGGCGGTCTAAAACTCTTTGTTCTGATAGGGCGACTTGCTCTCGGCTAATGGTCGTGGGCACCGGCACCACCAGGGCAAATTCGTTGACGTCACCCTGGTAGTCGTTGCCCATGGTGAGGACAGTGTGGCGGCCATCACGGGCAATGGCCACCTGGGAGGCTTTGTTGTACAGGTTAGTGTCGGCCTTGGCGACGTAGAAGCCGCAGAAGGCATGGGCGGCTTGGGGATGGGTGATCAGGAGTGCGATCGCAAGCGCAACGACCATCCCTAGGCGTAGCCAATGCCGTAGGAGTGTGGTTGATCTGTTCATCATGCATTTTTATGGTCTGAGGGGGGTAGACCTTCAAAAGTTGCAGAGGAGATTGTTATAGGCTATGGGTCCGTCAAGCCGAAGACTTGGCATCAAGCCAGTGAAGAGTAGGCGCAAAAGTGAGGGCGATTCACTCTTAATCCTACTCTTTTCATCACTGCACCATCCCAATCTTCAGCGGAGTACTAGCTCTTAGGATACCGAATCAGCCAGGGGGATGGTGTGGGCTGGGGCACATCGTCACTAATGCGCTGGCGGATGGTTTGAATATCCTGACCGGTCAGTCGGGCCAGATTTTGGGACTCCTGCTCAAAGCGAGTCATTAAGCCTCGTAAATATTGTTGTCCGCGATCTTGGGCACCGTCAACAATAGTCCGGTAGTCTTGACCGGTCCGGTCCTCTAGCTGGCGACGAGCCTCGGCATTAGGATATTCCTCCCGCATACGGGCCGGACAATCAAGGCTGCCGGTAAAGGCATGGCGAGTGACATAGCGTCCCTGGAAAAACTGACGGTTGGACGTGGTTTGGAACATCAGGTCTTCAGGAAACTTGTCGCGGCTGTAGCGCACATGGAGCCGTGAGATAAAGATGGACGGCGTGGGGACGGGACGACCCGGTGGCGCGATAATGACGCCAGGAGATGGACGGCGTTGTTTACCCCTTTGATTACTGAGCCAACCCACACCAGCGGCCTCCAGCTCGGACGGACTTAGCATCGGCGCTGAGCAGGGGTCGCAGCTACGCATATCCCAGGCATATTCTAGAAACGCTACATTTTTGTTTTCCTGTTCATAGCGCCGCTGGAACATATCTGGATAGACTTCGCCAAAGTCATCCTGGACAAATAGGGGGAGATCAATATTGGTGGGAATATTGACCGTGCGATAGTTGGTTAACTCAATGCGGCCTTCGGGGGAGAGTAGGTAAACAATCAGGTCCTGATCGCCATCGGCGTTGAGCATGCCCAGGCGAATGGGCAGCATAAACTTCGGAGAATCGTAGCTGATTTGTAGCGGTCGCAGGGACTGGTAGCCACTGCTGTCGAATTCCTCTAGATTTACCTTGGCCACAAAGAACTTCATGCCCTGGCGAATGTAGGGGGCCAGTACCTGGCTAGCGCCATCGGGGAGCTGGTACTGATTTTGCTGTAGCCAGGTTTCAAGTCCGTCCGATTCGCGGGCGCTGAGGATGAGAATGTCGTATTCACCAACGGAAAATTGTTCTTCAATGGTGACCCCGAGCGCTTCTGATGAGGCGGGCGCGGGCGAAGCTTGAGCGCGGGCGACACTAAGATCTGCGGCCCCACTAAATTCACGCAGTCGGGTCATAATTTCGCAGGGGTCACTGTCGAAATATTCCACCAGACGCGGGGCGCTAAAGGCGTCGAGCCGATCGAGGACAATTTTCTCGGCGACATCTACCTGGTCTTCGCCAATGACCGTGGGGACGGGGACTACCAGGGCAAAGTCGCTGACGTCACCCTGGTAGTCGTTGCCCATGGTGAGGACGGTGTGGTCGCCGTCGCGGGCAAGGGCCACCTGGGATGCTTTGTTATATAGCTCGGTGTCGGCCTTGGCAACATAGAAGCCACAGAAGGCGTGGGCCGGTTGGGGTTGGATGGTGAGGGTGCCGATGGCGATGATGGCCATTAACACCATGCGTAACAGGTTAGTCATACAGGGGTTCTTAGCTCGAAACAAAAGATGGGAGAGAGGAATGCATTGCTTGGTGCAAAGTCGATATCTTGTCCCCTCTTGGGAGGGGCGACGGGGTGGGTTCTGCAAGAGTTTTAATGGGGAAGTCAGTAACTGGCGTCAGCGGTTAACCCACCTCGCCCGTTGGGCATCCCTCCCGAGAGGGGATTTATGCAGGTAGATGTTTTTGAACTGATTAGCAGCGTTTTGTTGAGATGTTTTTACCCTGCGGATGATAGCTGTGGCTTTTTGAACTGTTTCCATTCAAAGCGGGGAGATTCCCATAGTTTGTCTAGCACGATGGTTAGGGGAGCTAGTAAAAACAGTGCCCAGAAGACGGCGGTGGAGAGATAGAACTGGTTGCGTAAAATAAAGGTCAATGCGGCGATGGCCAAGGCCCAGATAAGTCTTGCGGGGCGTGCATTGGGAATTGAGCGTGGGTCGGTCACCATGAATAGGGCAAACAATAGCAGCGAGCCACTGGTCATGCGGTGTGCCCATACATCCCAGGTCCAGCCCAGGTACAGGTTACGGATGGCTTCTAGGAGGGCATAGCTGGCTAGGAACATGCCGGTGGTGTCCCAGCGGCCGACGCGCTTGAGGACCATGCCGCCTGCGCCGATAAAAATGAAGGCGTACCAGATTTCATCACCCCATTGTCCGGGGGAGACCCAGGCGTCGTTGGTGAGGGTGAGGGCGGCAATAATGCCCAGGTTGGCGGGGTTGAAGAAGTGTTTGTTGTTGGTTTTGAAGAGAAATTTGCTGGCGATGGCGATGCTGGTGGCGAAGGCCATGGTGGCGATGTGGTCGGTGCGCAGCAGCAGGCTGAGGCCAAGGGCGGTGATCAAGGGGCTGCGCCAGTTGATTGCGACTCCGCTCAGCCAACGGCCACCAGGCTCTGCGTTCCCTGAGCAGAGCCGAAGGGAACAGGAAAGCAGTGCTTGGGTAAGTAGGGCGGTGAGGATGGCGGTGGCGACGATGGCGGGCTGTAGGGACCAGTCGCGCATGGCGACTCCTAGGCCGAGAAATAGGCTGAGGCAAAGGATTTGGTAGTCTCGGGCGTCTTTGAATGTGGGGAGGTGCGATGGTCGCACTTTGCGGATATCCATAGGCTGCTTTCCATACGGGCAACTATGGTGGCTAGTATGGCTGATGTAAATCCTTGATGTCCCGTGAGTTACAAAAAACGAAACGAATTGAAATTGTGATGGCTGTTTTGAACGGTCACACTCGTAATGCTTGATATTCTGCTTGTTTTTGTTCAAACTATCGGCAGTGATGCTGGTAGCTGCCGATGCGCCGACTATTGAAACGCTTTGCTATCTCTAAGAAATATCAGCAGTGGTGGAAGCGTAATCGGTGGTGGATCGTCATTGGCTTTACAGTATTTATAATAGCCGTCATAGCCTTTGTTCGAGACGATTGGCATCCAAGGACTGGTTTTCAAGCTAAAACCTTATGGGAATGGTTAGAACTACTGGGTGTTCCACTAACGTTGGCATTGCTAGGTTTGTTTTTCCAGTGGCAGGAAAAGAAACGGGTTAGAGAAGAGACTAAGGAGCAGCGGAAAGTTGCTGCAGATGAAGCTAAAGATGATATTCTGCAGGCTTACTTTGATCGACTATCAGCGCTTTTGGTTGACAAGAACTTGTTAGCGATTGCAGCAAAACTCTATCCTAACAATGACGAGAATAGAAATAGTCAACAGGATAGCAACCTTTCTCCTGAACAGAAAGGGCAATTAGAAAAAGTCAGAGAGGTTGTGAAGTCTCAAATTATATCTTCTGAGCAACAAGAGCTATTTGATGCTGGTATGAATATTGTTAGAGCAAAAACATTGTCAATTTTGCGGCGCTTTGAGGGAGACGGTGAGCGGAAAGTCAGTGTTATTGAGTTTTTGATAGATACAGAGTTGCTTAGTAAAGCAAAATTAAGTCTCAGACGCTCTGACTTGAGGGATGTCAAACTCTACTATGCTGCCAATCTTGAAGGAGCCAATCTCAAAGAGGCTAATCTCGAAGGGTCCGATCTTTGGGAAGTGAATTTTAAGCGGGCTAATCTTTGTGAGGCCAATCTCAAGCGAACCTGTTTCTGTGCTGCCAATCTCGAAGAGGCTAATCTTGAAGAGGCTAATCTTGAAGGGGCCGATCTCAGAGGAGCCAATCTCGGAGGGGCCTGTCTCTACATGGCTGAGCTTAAAGTAGCCGATCTCAGAGGAGCCAATCTCGGAGGAGCCTTTTTTTTCGGGGCTGATCTGAGGGGAGCCAATCTCGAAGGAGCCAATCTCGAAGGGGCTGATTTTCAAAATATTCAATGGTCAGTAGACACAGTCTGGCCCAGTAACAATATATTAGCCAAGGCTAGAAATATTCCAGGACAATTAGAGTGGTCACTTGAGGAAACGTATATGGGGCTCTAGTGCATATTATTACTCTATCCAAAATTTAACGATAATGATAAATGCTAGTACTTGTTTGACTAGCCAAAAGCAGTATCTATGGCTACTACATATACCCCTCAATCTGAAGATACTTCAATCGAAGCTGATCGATACGTATTCAATCTGCTAGCACAGTGTACTAACGAGCAGCGCATGGCCATGACAGTTAAATATACCCAAGGGGGCTTATCCCTATCCTTGAGTGGACTAAAACACCGATTTGGCCATCTCGATCAACAGGCATTTGAGTACAAAGTGGCGCAAACATGGCTAGGTAAACATTGGCCATCGGGCTTTGCACCAAAAGGCGATCCAATTACTTGGGCGCAGCAAAATTCCATCGGACTTGCCCGTCGATTACGTGTCATATTCACCGACTTAGAGATTTTGTACTATGTAATCGGCGGTGTCGCCTCCACCACCTATGGTGAGCCGCGATTAACTATTAACTTGGATGTAGTGATCAACCTATCCGGTGCTGACCTATATCCAC
>CALHGI010000068.1 GCA_938029995.1 uncultured cyanobacterium
GATCGAAAGGCATAGGGATCGTAAACGACGTGCTCGTGCCCGTCAGTTTTGTATCGCAGCTGATAGATTGGCAGGGACTCAATATCATCGAGCACACATTCAAAAAAATTATCGTGGTGCCCGTTAGCCATGGGGACTTCTTTACGGCTATCGGGCAGGATCACCCAGGCAGACTCAGCTTTGGGTAAATAGGCTCGTACGCTCCATACCTTTTTGCCATCAAGCTCAGTGTAGTGAGGGCCAAGAACGTCAAAGGGATTGTGATGGTAGTTGCCAACAATCTGGTCAATTTGCTCTGGGGCCGTTGTTAGTGCCATAGGAGTCTAAAACCTAGTAACCGTATGTATATAAAAAAGTGGGTGTTGCTGATACTCGGAAGGATTTAATCTGAAAAATCCTGACAAATGACATTCATCTCAGAGCGGTTCATCCCATCAATCAGCAACGGCAAAAGTGCTATTTAAAAAAATGGCGCGCTCGAACGCTGTGATTGCTAAGAAAAAGCAAAGACCATGAAGTTTAGGTTAACAGAGCGTAACAACAATTGCTTGATACGAGGGGAGGATTTTTTGGGAAATGCTTAGGGAGGTGGTGGGTGATGGCTGGTGGGAGCTATGCTCTGGTTCTCGTATGGGCCGTGCCCTGGTTTGATTCGGCCCTAGGGTAAAAACGGAATGACGGGTTTGAAGGCTCGACGGGCTTGGAGTAGCAAAATTATGAAGCGAATGTCGGAATTGAGGGTTGGGGTGGTTTGGGCTGCGGCCAACTCTGCTTGGAGCTGGGCATAGTCGGCGGGGGATAGGGGGGCACCATCTAGGGGAGACCGGGCTTCGAAGATGATTTCAGTCCGCAGTATTTCTTCTGGCACATCTGCGGCGGCAGGAACCACAATCTGGTCTATATTGGCCCGTGGAGCTGTGGTGGGAGTGGCGATTGGTGGCGGGATCGATTGTTCGGTGGCCTGGGCCATGGCCCAGGGGCTAAGGTGGCACCATAGGCTAAGACAGCCGATGCCCATGCTGAATGCTTTTACCCAGGATGCCATGGGTGGGGATGGCCGCTCGTCGCTATCGTAATGCATTGCTATTGAATATTGCTGCTGTGGGCAGCGCGAAGGAGTTCTATGCCTAGCTTTTCCATATTTAGTTTAAGGGGTCATCAGGTGAATGGTCGGCGTTGGTTTGGGTTATTGCACCCTGTAGCATGGGGGATGTTGCTTGGGGTATGGTCTGCGGCTGTGCCGGGTGCGATCGCACAGGAAGCGATCCTCGACGAGCAAGTTGAGTTTCAGCCCGCCCAGGATGCCTATACGTTCACGGCTGAGGCAGGGCAAGGAATAATCATTGAGATGGTAAGCGAGGAGTTTGATCCGTTTATTACGCTGCTGAATCCGGCGGGGGATATTCTGGAGCAGAACGACGACTACAATGACACCCTCCAGGCCTCCATCGTGCTAGAAATACCGGAAACGGGCGACTATACGGTGCTAGCGGGCTCCTACTATGGTCAGTTTGGGGGAAACTATCGCATTTCTGTGAAACCGGCGACGGATTTTCAGCTGGTTTACGACCGAGCGCTGGAACTGATGCAGTCCCAGGACTATGGCCAAGCGGCTGAGGCCTATGAGGCGGCCACCGTACTAGTGCCCAATGACCCTAATTCCTATTTGGGCCGGGCGGATGCTTTGCTACGTCACCAGGCATTGTTGTTGGGGGAGTCCTTTGGCGGGCCTAACGATTTACCTCCAGAGATTCGGGTGGACATTGTGGCCAACTATGAGAAGGCGGCCCAGTTCTATCGGGCGAATGGTAACGGAGATTTTGCGGCGTTAATTTTGGAGCAGGCTGAGTTTGTGCGCACCGGGGAAGATCCGGGTGCGCTCCCGCCGGGCGAAGCCATTCCAGATGAGTTAATTCCAGATCAGGTCACCCTAGATGAGGCCACTCCAGGGGACGTTACTCCAGATGGGGCCACCCCAGGCGGGGTCACTCTAGATGAGTTAATTCCAGGTGGGGCCACTCCAGACGAGGTCACTCTGGATGAGGCTATTCCAGATGAGGGTACTCCCGGTGGAGCTACTCCGGATGAGCCTATTCCAGATGAGGCCATCCCAGATGGGGCCATCCCAGATGAGGCTATTCCAGGTGGAGCCATTCTAGACGGGGCAAATTAGTCTCTAGGTGATTAGGGGCGACAACTGCTTACCACTAATGCGCTGCGGTTTTTATTGGTTCATAGAAAATTGGCGATTTCTTTATGGAATAGCCAAAACATTCCGGATTAGCGCTGGGGCTTGAAGAATGTGTGAATGAGTAGATGAACCTTGACATATCCCTCACAGATACTGCGAGGGATTTTTTTTTGCTGATTTTGGCAAAAAACGCAGGTGCTCCATCATGACCCCATCCGCCATTGCGGCTCGGGCCCACACCGGACGAGCTTTTATCAAAGCCCCCTAGCCAATACCCTGGCTATTCAGGCCTACTAATTGCCGAGCCCCCTACATCTTGCCGTAATGGGC
>CALHGI010000069.1 GCA_938029995.1 uncultured cyanobacterium
TGCTGGTGAATATTGGGAGGAGCGAGTGTAGGGGGTAAAAGGCTGAATCCCCAGCTCATCCACCAGGGAAAAAATATTGTTGTAGGGGTACCAAAAGCCGTGGATGCCTGCTTCCACGGAGCGACCACCGGGGGTTTTCCAGCCTGCAACCAAGCCACCGGGCTGAGGCCCTGCTTCCAGCAACGTCACATCATAGCCTTGCTTTGCTAAGTGATAGGTGGCCCCTAACCCGGCCCAGCCAGCACCCACAACAATGACCTTCTTCCCAGCTGAATTCATAGATTTCCCATAGGCCTACCTTTGTACTGTAGATCAGAATTAGAATTAGGGTCTAAATTGAGCCGTTGCCACCTCCACACAACAGTTTGCGCCATGGTTGTGGGTAAGCTTTGCGTTCTTCCTCTTCAACAGCGAGGGTGTTAGCGATCTCCCCTGTTTGATCCAACAGGCTTTTCACGGTGTCTTGATCAGGGGAGTGTCCCCCCCTTGGTCAAGGGAGGGACAGGGGTGGCGGCGGGACCCATGGGCTGCCCCCTAGATTAGGGTTATCCGGATAGTCTACATAGATTTTAAAGAAATCACCCCCAAAGGTACTGCCAATGGAGACCCGATCCTCCACATTGTAAACAGAGAGCGGGAGGGTATTATGCTGGCAAAAATTTCAGAACAACGCATGCATGTTGTTCGATGGGTATTGATCATTGCCTGGGGACTATTAATTTTTTCCTTATTTTATGATCCGATTTCTCCTGGGCTAACGGACCCGGAAAATGGTTGGAGTTGGCTGAAGGACCACACCCTATTGATGGCGCAGGACCCCAGTCAATGTATTCAGGTGCAGGGCGCCTGCGTGCCCCTAGCCCCCGCCTATGCCATTGGCGCACGCATCTTTTGGGGCATGGTGGTACCCTGTGGCATTTTTATAGTCTTTGTGTTGGGGCATGAAACCTGGCGACGCATTTGTCCTTTGTACTTCTTTTCCCAGATTCCACGGGCCTTAGGCATTCCCCCTCGCTCATCGATTAAGTCTTTTCCTTGGTTAGAACGCCATCACTTTTACCTTCAGTTTGGTCTCTTCTTTTTAGGCCTCAATGGGCGCATTTTGTTGGTCAATTCCATCCGACCCATTTTGGGGGCATTTTTGCTGCTGACCCTACTGGGTGCCGCCGCTGTGGTGTGGTTGTTGGGGGGACGCAGTTGGTGCCACTATGTGTGCCCCTTTGGCATGGTCCAAACGGTGTTTACGGGGCCCCGTGGACTATTGGATAGCCAGGCCCATCGCTCGGTGCCGAGGAGTCTGACCCAGTCCATGTGCCGAACAGCAGATGGTGCAGCAGAGTCTCTAGGTAAGGCGAAAAGCGCCTGCATCTCTTGCAAAACATCCTGCATGGATATTGATAGTGAGAAGGCTTACTGGGACCATCTTCAGAAGCCGGGACGGCGCTTGGTGCAGTATGGCTATCTGGGGCTTGTGGTGGGTTACTTTCTTTATTATTGGTTCTATGCCGGTAATTTTGATTATTACTTTTCCGGTGTTTGGAGCCATGAAACGGCCGCATTGGAGCATCCGTTGGAGACTCTGTGGAAGCCTGGATTGTATTGGTTTGGAACGGCTTTGCCGATACCAAAGTTGGTGGCGGCTCCCCTTGTGCTGGGTGGGTTTGCGATCGCAACCATCCACTGCGGCACCCAGCTAGAAAAACACTACCGGGGATATCTCAAGCAAAACTTTCCCCACCTTGGCCTAGAACAAAGTCAGCACCGCATTTTCTCCCTCTGCACATTCCTCGCCTTCAACATTTTCTTTATCTACGGCGGTCGTCCAGAAATCAACAACTGGCCCCTAGTGCTCCAATTTATCTTCCAGACTATGGTCGCCTGCGTCAGCGCCGTCTGGCTCCATAGAACCTGGCAACGCAGTCCCGAGCAATACCTCCGAGAAAGCCTAGCCGACAAACTCAAACGACAACTGGCCCAACTACCGGCAGAGCTGTTAACCCCCTTAACCAGTTGCTCCATCGACCAGCTCAGCGCTGATGAAGTCTATGTCCTCGCTAAAACATTGCCCCATACGGCCCAGTATGATCGCAAAAAACTCTACAAAGGTGTTCTCCAGGAAACCCTAGCCGCCGAACAGGTCAACTCGGCCAATAGTTTGATCCGGTTACACTACCTCCAACAACAGCTAGAAATTACGCCCCAGCAACACTATGATCTCTTAGCCGAACTGAATACTACTGAAACGGTCATTCAGCAACCGATTCATCCCATGGCACCACCCTTGCCGCGCACGGCATTGAGGCGAGGCTCAACTCAGCAACGGACCATCATGCGGGGCGAAAAAGAATCGGGTTAAACCCAACGTTAATGCAGCACTCACCACAAGTTCCCATATATCCCCCTTCCCGCCCCTAGGGTATCCATCGTTCACACACCCGCCCTATCGCTAGCAAAAACTATGGGCCGCGAAGCCTGCGGCAGATTGCCATCTCACGCCCATTTCGCCGTTGCCGAGGGGATGAACCGATCGATTCAGACGCACTCTAGAACGATAGGGTTCAGCCGAAATCACCCCGAGGATCAGCAACGCCCCTGTTTCTGTAGATCACCCCAGCCATCGTCATGCTAAAAATCAAAGTCATCAACCAATCCACCAATGAATTCTACGAAAGCCACCTACAACCGAAACAAACCGATGCCCTAGAATGTCTCATCGGTCGTCACCCCAGCTGCGCTCTCGTCCTAGATGGACCCACCGTTAGCCGTGTCCATGGCCGCATCCTATTCCAAGGCCAACATTGTTATTTCTCCGACCTCGGTAGCACCGACGGCTCCCGCCTCAATAATGAAACCGTTGCCGTCACCCAGTCCTATGCCCTAGCCGCCGATGACGTCATTCGCCTAGGCGAGTTTACCCTCCTGGTGGAATCGATTGCGCCAACCCAGACACCATCGACCAGCGCCACCCCGGCCCCAGACAAAATGACGGTGCGATGTATTCAAATTATCCAAGAGACCCCCGATGTCAAAACATTTCGCTTTCGGGCAGAACCGGCTCGGCTGTTTGACTATAAGCCGGGACAATTTATTACCCTCAAACTCAATATTGACGGACAACCCGTTCACCGTTCCTATTCGATTTCATCTAGCCCCTCTCGACCCCACACGCTAGAGATTACCGTCAAACGGGTGCCTGCTGCCGAGGACGGCATGCCCCCCGGCCTAGTCTCCAACTGGTTACACGATCATCTCAAGGTGGGCCATACCCTAGATATTCAAGGTCCCTTCGGGCACTTTAACTGTATCGACCATCCGGCCAACAAGTATTTACTGGTTTCAGCGGGTAGTGGCATCACTCCCATGCTGTCCATGGCGCAGTGGCTATGGGATACGAGTTCTCCAGCTAAGGTTGTCTTTATCCACAGTGCCCGCACTCCGGCGGATATCATTGGTCGCCAGCGGCTAGAGTTAATGGCTAGTCAAAATCCTCATATGGAGCTGGCCTGGACCCTGACTCGACCAACAGTAGGTATCCCCTGGAGTGGATATCGGGGTCGCCTGAGCGAGATTTTGCTCCAGGCAATTGTGCCAGACTACAAACAGTTCACCACCTTTGTCTGTGGTCCCCAGGGGTTTATGGGCAGCACCCAATCACTGTTCGAAAGCCTAGAATTTCCAATGGAAAATTATTTTGAAGAGAGTTTTGGCGGTGTGAAGGTGCCTCAGAAAGCGGCCAAGGAAGAAGCGGCCAAGAAAGCGGCTCCCAAGCTGGAGGCATTGCCCTCTAAGGTTTCCCCGGCTCAGATGCCGACCAGGATACCTAACCTAGGCGCACCGGAGGAGCCTGTTGTGGTATTTGCAGAGTCCAATAAGGAGGTAAGCTGCGAGGGGGATGATTGTTTGCTAGATGTGGCGGAACAGGCTGGAGTTGAGCTGACTAGCGGCTGTCGCATGGGTAGCTGTGGGGTGTGTAAGCACCAACTAATAGAGGGCGATGTGGCCTACGATGATGACCCGAGCGGGCTGTCGGATAGCGATCGCCAACAGGGGCAAGTATTAGTGTGTGTGGCACGCCCCGTGGGGCGAGTGGTGTTATCAGCCTAGTGATCTGTCATGACGCTGCACTAGGCAACCTTAAGAGCTTCGCTCAATACAAGTCGCGCTAACGGGGACTTACCCTCTAAACAACCATGGGCCGTTTCAAACGCTTTCAAAACCGTCGATTTATGTCTAGCATCCTGAATGTCCCCAGCGGCGATCAGTCCTTCGGTCAATATGATCTGGGCAAACTGCTGATCCCCTAACCGGCCAGCGGCCTGAGCCACGTCACTCAACGCCGATGACTTAGCCCAGTTGTCCTGAATCGCTTTGGCCGCGACCAGGGCCTCGTTTAACACGGTGCAAGATAGCTGCCCATCGTCTAACTGGTCATAGGCCGTGGCAATCTGACTCAACACTGCCGATTTTGCCCCATGGCCGTGGATGGCTTGGGCAATTTCGAGCACCTCACCTAAAATATCCAGAGCCAATGGACGTTCGGTTAACTTACTAGCGGCGGTGGCCACCTCACCTAACGCCGTTGACTTCGTCCAGTCGCCCTGAATAATTTTGGCCGCATGGATCGCCTCACTCAAAGCGACCTTAGGCAATTGCTTTTCCTTTATCCCGCCAGACATAATAATAACCGTTTTCAATAACAACAACGCTTACCATGCAGCCCCTTTTTCCTTAGACCAAACGAGAAGTTTAGTGTAACGAGGGTCGCAATTGGGTTAGTTCTACGTCAGTGCCTTCTCTACCCAAGACCCAAAACCTAGATTTCCACCCACCCCGACCCACAGAATTACTATATCAACCATAGTTGTTCAGTATAATCAGACACGCCTCAAATCTGGCCTGTCCATGGGTGCGAAGCTATGGATAGGCCAGATTTGTTCGTTGAAATCTTTGTGTATAAACGCTATGGAGCCAGGGCTGACTATATTCACCGTTGGCCAGACTCGACCCCATGAATCACTCAGTATCTCCGTATAAAATTTGAAGGTTTTGGTGTAAACACATACTGAAATAAGCTAAAAACCATTTAAATTAGGCTAGTAAGATGGTGAGCCAGCTAAGGAAAAATCATAGTTTTGGCCTCTGCTTTTATCTCTCCCTTATAAATTACTGGTAATGCCCTTACCCTACTTCTGATTGATGGCCTGGGGCCCGTAGTTAATGACAATGACGATTGCTAGAACATGAAGTTAAGGCGTAGAAAACGGCTGAATGTAGCTTGATACGCGAATAGTTCATAGGTGATTGCCATACATCGGAACAATATCCCATTCATCCGTGAAAAGACTGATGAATTAATCTCTTTATGTGTTGGTATTTTGTTGATAAAATGAAGAATATGTATTCTTCCTGAGAGAATCATGGAATATGGGTGAGAGATTCAGTGAAAAGATGTTTCGCCAAGGATTGGCTACAGGGATAGGCGTTTTGGGCACACTAGTAGACAAAGCCCACACCTGCATACCCCTCCTTGAGAGCATGGTTCTAAGTATTCTCACGTGAATCTTTTTGTCCTAGCAATCCGTAGCATTACCTAAGGTGGGCTCCCCTGTGATTGCCTTATGAAACCACACCCCCA
>CALHGI010000070.1 GCA_938029995.1 uncultured cyanobacterium
GGTGATGCAGATTTCTACCCTGGCGGTCAAGTCGGGCAACGGCGTCATCCTGAAAGGAGGCAAGGAGGCGGTTCGGTCCTGCCAGGCCCTGGTGAAGGCTATCCGTCAGGGCCTGACCAATGCGGGGGTGGATGCCAATGCGGTGCAGCTATTGACCACCCGCGAAGAGACTCGGGCATTGCTGGAACTGGATAAATATGTGGACCTAATTATTCCGCGCGGGTCCAATGATTTTGTGCAGTTTGTGCAGAACAATACGCGCATTCCGGTGCTAGGCCATGCGGATGGCATTTGCCACTTGTATGTGGATGGGGCCGCCGATTTAGAAAAGACGGCCAAAATTGCGGTGGATGCCAAGGTGGGCTATCCGTCCGCCTGTAATGCTATTGAAACTATGCTGGTGCATCGGGATATTGCAGCGCAGGCTTTACCCATATTGGCCAATGCGCTGCAGCGGGAAGGGGTAAAACTGCTAGGCGACGATGGGACCCGACAGATTCTTACGGATATTCAACCGGCGACAGAAGAGGATTGGTCAACAGAATATAGTGACTTAATCTTGGCTGTTCGGGTGGTGGATTCGGTGGATGGGGCCATTGACCATATCAATACCTACGGGTCGCGCCATACGGATGCGATCGCAACAGAAAACCAAGCCACCGCCGATTACTTTATGGCCCAGGTGGATGCGGCGGGGGTGTACCACAACTGCTCCACCCGTTTTGCCGATGGTTTCCGCTATGGCTTCGGCGCGGAAGTGGGCATCAGCACTCAAAAAATGCCTCCTCGTGGTCCCGTCGGTTTGGAAGGCTTAGTTACCTATAAATATCAGGTTGTGGGCAATGGTCATATTGTGGCCACCTATTCAGGAGAAAATGCAAAGCCCTTTACCCACCGTGACTTGTCCTAAATGCGCTAGTTTATGCATAAGCCATTCCCCAGGTAGCCCATGCTGACCTCAATTCAAATTGAAAACTTCCGCTGCTTTGACCGCCTCAAGGTCGATGGGCTTAGCCGCGTTAATTTAATTGCTGGTCAAAATAACGTCGGCAAAACAGCATTCTTAGAAGCGATTGGCCTGTGGGCTTCGGGTACAAATCCAGCCGGTTTGACTTATCTCAGCGGCGTGCGCAGCCTGCTGGAAAAAGTTACGCCAGATATTACCCAAGAGCTTTTACTAGCCCCTTTATTCAAGGATTTTGATGATAGTAAAACTATCCGTATTGAGGGATGTCTTAATCATTCAAAGCAACATAGCCTGACGATTCGTAGTAAGCACACGGTTGCCGAAACAATTTCTTTGACTGCAGAGAAATATGAGGCTGGTTTGGGAGCAATTACATCGAATTCGAATCAGGTTTTAACGCTAAATCATATATCTCCTGAGGGACAATCAACAGAAAATAAATTTTGGATTGAAGGGAGTAACAATATTCGAGGTAGTTCAGAACTGGCTGCCCCAAATCTACGCATTGTTTTTATTGCTGCCCATGGCGTTCAGAGTAGTAAAGTGCGCTCTGAAATGTTTGGGCAATTAGAGCTAGTCAGCAGCGATTATGCTTTGGTTGAGAGTCTAAAGCTAATAGATCCACGACTAAAGCGAATTACAACTATTGTAGTGAGCGGATTTCCGATTTTGTATGGAGACATTGGTTTGAAACGACTCGTGCCTCTTTCTCTGATGGGCGATGGTTTAAATCGATTAGTTTCAATTCTGTTAACGCTTGCAACCAATCGAGATGGGCTAGTCTTAATTGATGAAATCGAAAACGGGTTACACCATTCTGTTCTTGAAAATGTTTGGCAGGTAATTAATGATGCTGCTCATCGATTTAATGTACAGGTGATTGCCACAACCCATAGCTATGAGTGTATTCAGGCTGCCTCTAATATCTTCCTAAACAATGGTCATAGGAGTGCCTTTCGTCTACATCGTTTAGATCGTATAGAAGAGACATTTCAATCTGTTATCTATGATGATGAAGCCCTAGAAGGTGCTATGCAAGGCTATCTAGAGGTGCGTTGAGTATATGAAAAATATACCAGGCCCCATTGAGAAGCCGAAACAGCTACTGGTTGAAGGGCCAGACGAGATTGCGTTCTTTCAGTATTTATTGCGTCATTTGGAAATCGTTGACATACAAATTCAATCCTATGGTGGTGTAAATTCACTAAAGAAGTGGTTTAAAGCATTCGTGCGGATGCCCAACTTTTACACGGTTAAATCCGTCGGAATTATCCAGGATGCTGATGAGAGTGCAAACTCTGCATTTGAACGAGTGTGTAATGTCCTGATTCATGCAGGGCACAAGAAACCTGACGCTCCATTTTCATTATCTAGTGGAAACCCTCGAATAAATGTAGGAATTCTGTCTGGTCCTAATGCTCAGTCTGGCATGCTTGAGGATCTTTGTTTAATGACTGTTGAGGATGATTCCGCGATGGAATGTGTCACTGATTATTTGGACTGTTTGCAAACGCGATCTAAACCACCTAAAAACCTAGCTAAAGCCAAGTTACAAGCTTTTTTGGCTTCTCGTGGGGAGCCCATTATTGGTCTTCGGCGAGCTGCTGAAAAGGGTGAGTGGAATTGGGACCATCCTGCGCTCACCCCCATTGTTGAATTTTTAAAGAGTCTTTAAATGACGGATTGCATCAAGATTTCAGGCATTCGGGCCTATGGCTATATTGGGGCGCTACCAGAAGAGAATGTGTTGGGACAGTGGTTTGAGGTAGACCTAACCCTGTGGATGGATTTATCCTTGGCGGGCCAGTCCGACAACCTGGCGGATACCCACAACTATGCCGACATTATTCAGCAGACGCAACACATTATCCAAACAGAGAAATTTAAGCTGATTGAACGGTTGGCGGATGCGATCGCAACCCAGGCCCTGGATAACGATGGGCGATTGGAAAAAGTCCAGGTGACGGTGCATAAACTAACGGCTCCTGTTCCTAACTTTGACGGGCGGGTGTCGGTGAAAATAGTGCGATCTCGCCCCTAGAATCCGCTACCATGCTG
>CALHGI010000071.1 GCA_938029995.1 uncultured cyanobacterium
CAGGGGTACTGTAGGTGCGCTCTAGAAACCGTAAACGCCGTCCATTTGATCGACTCAAATTCCTAGCCCTGCTGCTGGCGGCCCAGGTACTGTGCCTGTTGCTCTGGGGCTTAACCTGGCCCAACGCCCACTCCCCAGTGGAACTGTCATTTGTGGTGCCCCAAAATGAGGTGCGGCCCTGGCAAACAATTGTGACTGAATTCGAGCAGGATCATCCCAACATTCGGATTGATTTAGTGACGAATCCAGGGGGGGACTTTACAACAGACGAACGCGAAATTATTTACACCGCCGATTTCCAGACCAATGTGGCTCAGTATGATCTGGTCTATATGGATCTGGTGTGGCCGCTGCTGAAGTTTGCCGAAGAAGACTATCTGCGGGATTTAAATGACTATGTGAAACGGGATGGTGTAGATCTGTCCGGCTTTCTAGATCGTGAGCTGTTGGCGGGGCAGGTGGATAACCATCTATATCGCTTGCCGATGCGTTCAGATGTTGGCGTTTTGTACTACCGGCCAGATCTTCTCGATCAGCTGGGCGTTGGTTTGCCACGCACCCTGGCGGAGTTATCCCAATCTGGCGAACGTCTCGAAACAGCGGGCAAGGTTGGTTATCTGTGGCAGGGTAGTCGCTATGAAGGATTAGTGGCAAATTTTGTTGAGGTGCTGGCGGGGGCTGGTGGCACTTGGATTGAACCGGGAACGGGGAAAGTGGGGTTAGACACCCCCATGGCCATTGCCGCCGCCACCCAGCTGCAACAGCTGATCCAGGAAGGACTCTCGCCCGGTGAGGTGATTACCTATACGGAAGAAGACTCATTGCAGCGGTTTCTACAGGGCAAGGCTGTGTTCTTGCGGGGCTGGCCTTACTTTTGGGCAGAGTTCCAGCGCTCAGAGCTGGCGGATAAAGTTGAGATCGCACCTCCATTTTCCCTGGCCGACGGTCCTGGCATAGGCTGTCGCGGCGGTTGGGGATTTGGCATTCCCACCAACTCCAGTCATCCCGACGAAGCGTGGGAAGCCATTAAGTACTTCACCAGTGCAGCGGCACAAAAGGAATTCGTCCTGGAATCTGGATTTTTACCCAGTCGTACCGCCCTATTTGACGATCCAGACATTGTGGCCAAATATCCCCAAATGCCCGAAATATTGGACTACCTAGACAACGCCTCCGTCTTTCGCCCCGCGATCAAAAACTACGGAGCCGCATCTGAAATTTTGCAGGCTGCCCTAAGTGATATTCTGCGGGGGGAGCAATCGGCTAAAGCCGCCATGGCACAGGCCCAAATTAAGACAGAAGCCTTACTACAGGAGAGCTGACGGGCAAAGGGGCCAAATGACTGGTGGGCAATGACTGGTCAGCCAAACGTTGGCGGGCTACCCACCATTGCCAACCCACCAATAGCTGCAACAGCAATAGCCCCACATTGGCCGCCACCAGCCACCCGATGGAAGACGTTTTCCCTGGGGGTGGCAGGACCTGGGCCTGGGCCAACCGTGCCAACAGCACCTCCGCATTTAGGGGCCGCTGGCCTGGAAAAGGAGCCATCATGTCATCCAACAGCTGAGTAAACCAGGGATCTATGGTCTGGGCCGTTTGGTTACGCCAGGTGAGCTGTCCCGTCGTGTCATCTTCGGGCAGGTCAATGGGGTGTTGTCCCGTGAGTAAATACACAAACGACCGTCCCAGGGCATAGAAGTCTGACTGGGGGACCGCACGGCCGTTCATTTGTTCGAGGGGCGTATAACCGGGGGAGACCACACTGGTAATATCTCGCTGGCCCGCCACCTTAGCAAAGTAGGTGCTGGTCATCGGCCGCACGGTGCCAAAGTCCACCAGGGCCAGCTGCCCCGTGGGTCTGAGCATAATGTTAGAGAGTTTAATATCACGGTGGAACAGTTCTTCCTGGTGGAGCTGGGCCAACAGATCCACCAACTGTTTCATCCAGTCAAGGGCTGTGGCCTGGTCAATGGGCCCCTGCTGCTGCAACCAATCGTCCAGGTTAATCCCCTCAATATTCTCCATCACCAGGCAGTACAACGTTCTCCCTTCAATGTCTAAGGAGAAATATCCGTCGGCCTCCACCTGGGGAATGCCAGGATGGTTGAGATTTTGTAGGGTGGTAACCTCGCGCTCAAACAAGGGCTGCAAAATTTTCTTCTTGAGCACCTTGAGCACCTTGGTTTGCCCTTGGTCATCAACTTCAAACACCTCCGACGGTTCCCATTCATCCGGCTCCCGCAGGGGGCGCACCAAGCGGTAGCGCCCCTCAATCAACAGCGATGTGTGACAGGATTTACAATGGGATAGCCCCTCTGGGTTATGCCGATGCCCGCAGCGAGGATTAATGCAATAGCTCATGGATGGGGGTCAGGGATGGTTTGTTGCGGGGGGTGTTCCTAGGGCACATGGTGACGCACATACTCCATAACGACCGGAATCAGGGTAAACCCAGCGGCACTTTTTTCAATTAAGGACCGGCGCAATAGGGCACTGACGGCTTCTAAACAGCGGGGATGGGCGATGGCTTCGATGGGCATCGGTTCCGCCTTCTCGGCCAGCATGCCCAAAATGTCCTGTTCCGCTTCGGACAGACGCTCATACTGTTGATCGATCAGATATTCAATATTGCCAACGACGGTTCTCTTTTGACCTAAAAATCGGCGCACGTCCCCGTCAAATAGATCTTGGATGGTCATGGCCACAATCCTCAGCATCAGGGGATTGCCCCGATACTGGTTGATCAAACTTTTCCAATGGGATGTTGTGTCCGGGGGGAGTCGTTCTGCGGTTAAAATCTGGGCTGCATCCTGATGCCGTAACCCTCCCAATTCTAAATAACGAATGGGACTATTGGCCGCTTTAGACCCGGCCAATTCTTGGTTGCGTTCACGGCTGGTGACTACAATACAGCTTTGGTGGGGTTGTTCCCCGAGTTGTTTGAGGAGCTCACGATAGTTAGCGTGGTTGGGTTCATATTCACTCACCAGGCTACCGCTGCTGAGGATGCTTTCTAGGTTGTCGATTACCACCAGACAGCGATGTTCTCGCAGGTAGGTCATGAGGGCACTCAGCTGGTCATACCATTCCTCTGAAT
>CALHGI010000072.1 GCA_938029995.1 uncultured cyanobacterium
GTTGCTGGTATTAGTCAAGCCCGTGGCAATTTAACTGCGTTGCCTGCAGTTAAAGAAGAGGTGAACAGTATCAGTCAGCTGTTTCCGTCATCCCGATTATTAGATCAGCAGTTTACGCGTCAAGCTCTACGTGACAGCTTCAACGACCGTCGAGTTAACCTATTACACCTGGCAAGTCATGGTCAGTTTAGTTCCGACTTTAGCCAGACCTTTTTCCTGACTTGGGATGGAGTGATCAATATTAATGAGTTATCCGAATTATTGAAACAGAGAGAAGCGAACCGGAGTCAGGCAATTGAGCTGTTAACCCTAAGTGCCTGTGAAACTGCCACAGGGGATGATCGGGCTTGGCTCGGTTTGGCTGGATTGGCCGTTCGATCGGGGGCCCGATCGACCTTGGCCACCCTGTGGTCTGTTAAGGATGAGGTTGCCAAGCAGCTCATGACGGATGTTTATACAAACTTAGGCCAGTTTGGAATGACTAAGGCAGAAGCTATTCGCCAGGCACAGCTGAAGCTATTAAACAGCAAAGACTTTGCTGATCCCTTTTTCTGGTCAGCCTATGTGCTCATTGGTAATTGGCTCTAGGCCCAAAAACTTACATGAATTCACGTAGACATTCCCTGAAGCTTGAGCAAAAACTTCCGTTAATTTACGGTACAAACAAGGTGAAAAGACTATTGGCTGGGTGCTTGCCGTTGAACTCCATAAAGTTCTGACATAATTTGCAGGGGGCTGATTGTTTTCCGATTAGAATTGAAAAAAGATTGTGTTGTGCCGATGGCAGCGGTGGTATTTTCCCATGTTTGTCACGGGCTACTGCATGCAAAAAGGTTACTTAGCATTTAGTGAGACTGACTTTCATGAAGCATGGCTTGTGGCTAAATCTAATTGGATTTACGTCTGCTTCTCTAGGTGTGTGGCTAGCCACACTATTGCCCAGCCCAGCTGTGATATTTGTCCCCCCAGAGGATAATGCAACCCCTACTCAAAGTGTTGGCGGTGCATCCCGCCGGGGGGTAAGGTTTGTTCCGCCGCGCGATCAGACTGCTCCTCAGAGGGCCACAGGTGGTGGGTCTCGCATTGGCTTTACGCCGCCACCAGATAACCCTACGCCTCAGAGGGCCACAGGCGGTGGGTCTCGCATTGGCTTTACGCCGCCACCAAATAACCCTACGCCTCCCCAATCAGCCAATGGAGGGGCCCGGATAGGGGGGGCTGAGGATATGGCCCTACGTTTGGCTGAAGCCGACTTTGTGGAGCCGGTTGTGTCTGGAAACGGCACTGTTATGACGGCAGTGGTGCCCTCAAATCTCTATGGTTTGACTGTTTCAGCCCGTCCTTCAATTATGGCTTATTTGCCGAAAACAATGGCTCACACGGCTATTTTCACCCTGAAGGATGAGAGCCAATCAGTGGTTTATCGGCGATTAGTTCCTTTGGCGGGAGCTGATGGTATTTTAAGGATTAGTTTACCGGCAGATACTCCGGAATTAACTGTTGGTGAGCATTATCAATGGTTCATAACCTTACAAACTGAGGATTACATTACCCCAGGCAGTCCCTATGTGACGGCCTGGATTAAGCGAGTTGATGTAGCCTCGGTGATCGATCGGGCAGATTTTTCTACTCAGGATGGTTTAACTCAGGCGACAGCATTGGCTCAGGCGGGGATTTGGTACGATGCGGCTGAGCAGTTGGCTGCGCTACACATTGATCCTCAAATGCAAAGTGATACGGCGGCTGATTGGGCTGAATTTCTTACCTCAGTGGGGTTAGAGGTGCTATTAGAGCATTCTTTTCTTTGATTAAAGCTCGCTAAATTATTTGTGGCGTTGCTGATCCTCGGGATGATTTTACTGATCTCAATCCAACTATTAGCCAGGTTTACAGCTCGATTCATCCTCTAAATCAGCAATGGCTTATTTGTTAGCCATGGTTCTAGTGGTCTGTCAAGCCTAAGATTTAGGATGGGGCTAGTGAAAAGTAAAGAGTCAAAAGTGAGGTCGAGTCACGCCTTACCCTTTACTCTTCATCAACACCCAACCCTAATTTTTAGCTTTGACGCTGCACTAGACTGTTCTATTACATGTTACAGGTGACGTTATTTCTGGCGGACTTAACGGAACACTATAGGTAGTTCGTAATTTTTAGGTGGAATATAATTTTGGCAGATAGAGTAATCAAGTAAGTGTTTTTAGTTGCTCTAAAACAGTTTTTTCGACAAGCTAGACCCGTTTGGCCTGTAGCGCCTAGTATGGCCGTTATGGTGATTGTGGCTAATGGGTTTGGGTTATTCAATCTGTTGGAATGGTCGATCCGTGATGAGTTTTGTCGTCGTAGTGGGTTAGCGCCTGCGGCTGATCGGGTGGTGGTGGTCACCATCAATGAGTCTGATATTCAAGCATTGGGTAATTGGCCAATTACTGATGAAACGCTGGCCCAGGCGCTGATTAAGATTCGGGCGCAAAAGCCTCGGGTGATTGGGTTAGATCTGTATCGCGATTTACCGGAAGCACCAGGACATCAACAATTGCTGGAGGTGTTTGAAACCACGCCCCAATTGATTGGCATTGAAACGGTGACTGAGCCGCAGATAGCTCCTCCTCCAGTTTTAGCTGCCACTGGCCAAGTCGCTATTGCGGATGTTCTACTGGACGATGATCAAAAAGTCCGGCGTATTTTAATCGTTGCTGAAGATAAACGGACGTCTACTATTAAAACTGGTTTAGGGACTCAGGTTGCCCTTAATTATTTAGAGCAGGATGGCATTACTCTCGAATCTGTGAACCCTGACCGGCAAAAATTTCGGTTGGGCCAGGCGACTTTTTTGCCGATGGTGCGGCGAGCGGGGGGCTATTCTAACGCTGCTCTGGGGGGCTATCAAATCTTGCTGGGTTGGTATGGTCCTAGCCAGCGCTATCCGCAAATTTCCATTAGGGATGTGCTGGCGGGTAAGATTCCTGACGATTTGATGCGCGATCGCATTGTCTATATTGGGTCCACCGCTCCCAGTACGAAGGACTTTTTTGCCACGCCCTACAGTGGTGGCTGGAGGCTAACAGACGAACGTATGGCTGGCGTATTCGTCCATGCCAATGTTACCAGCTATTTGTTGAGCACGGCCCTGGGCCAGCAGCCTGTATTAAGGGGCTGGACCTGGGAGTATCAATGGGGATGGATTATCCTATGGGCCTTGTTTGGCACCGTGGTTAATTGGTGTTTGGAAAATTATAACCATCAGGAAAATCGGCAGAGACGGCGGTTGTTAATGCCTAGTTTGGTCACAGGCACAGGTACTGTATTGTTGCTGGGGGGAAGCTATGTTAGTTGGTTGATGGGTTGGGTAGTCCCTGTGGTGCCGCCAATGGCGGCATTGGTGGGCAGTGCGATCGCAACCACCAGCTGCTTTAAAAAACATCGATTACAGCTAACAAATCAACAGTTAGAATTTTCTAACCAACAACTTTTAGACTATACCCTTACCCTGGAGACCAAGGTCCAAGAGCGAACACAGGAGCTTGCCCAAGCAAAACAAGCTGCCGATAGTGCTAATCAGGCCAAAAGTGAGTTCTTAGCTAACATGAGCCATGAGCTGCGCACCCCCCTCAATGGCATTTTAGGCTATGCCCAAATTTTGCAAAACTCACGAACATTAAATGATGAAGAACACAATAAAGTTTCGGTTATTCACCAATGTGGTAATCATCTGCTCACACTGATCAATGATGTGTTGGACCTGGCCAAAATTGAAGCACGCAAGCTTGAACTGTTTCCTCAAGAGGTTTATCTAGAACCCTTGCTGTTGGGGGTGGCTGAGATGTGTCAGATTCGGGCTGATGACAAAGACTTGGTCTTTAACCTGGACTTTGATGATCAACTGCCCCAGATAGTGAAGCTTGACGAAAAACGCTTTCGTCAAGTCTTAATTAACCTAATTGGAAACGCGATAAAATTCACCGATCAAGGCAGTGTGACATTTAGGGTGAAGCGGCTGGAACAGAATTCAGAGCAGGGACTCTCTCCGTCAATACCCTGTTGTCGATTGCGCATATCGGTTCAAGATACAGGTATTGGTATTGCTCCAGACCAGTTGGAACAAATTTTTAACCCATTTGATCAGGTTGGGAATTGTCAGCATCAGTCAGAGGGCACAGGTTTAGGCTTAGCCATTAGCCAACAAATTGTCCAGTTAATCGATAGTCAAATCCAGGTACGCAGCACCCTTGGAGAGGGCAGCCTATTTTGGATGGATTTGGAAATTCCTGTGCTGGACTATGCCCCTAGTCGTCGTCGTCCGATACCCTCAGATAAAATAATTGTGGGTATCAAAGAAAAAACTCCCCGTATTTTAGTTATCGACGACAGTGCAGAAGATTCTCAACTGCTATTAGATTTTCTTGACTCCCTGGGATTTTATGTCCATAGTGCCAAGGATGGATTGGTCGGTTTAGAGTTAGCCACACGGTATCAGCCAGATCTAATTATTACTGACTTAGTCATGCCCACACTCAATGGAATTGAGTTGCTGTTGCAGCTACGACAGACAGCAGTCATTAAAGATACCCCCACCATTATGACTAGTGCCAGTGTGTTTGAGGCGGATCATCAGCAAAGCTTAGCGGCTGGTGCTAATGTCTTTTTGCCTAAACCCATTGATTTAAAAAACCTAACACAAACCCTGGAAACACTCCTGCAAATTGAGTGGCTATACGATGAGAATGATCTTAATAATTCCGAGGTGGCACTAAACTCACCCATTAATTTCAAGGTGGATACACCTGTTTTAATAGCTGATACTATATTGGATGAGCTTTACCACTGGGCGATGATGGGGAATATTCAGGGCATCGAAGCTAAGCTGCAGACCTTAGTGGTGACAGATGCTCAATCACAACAGTTGGTCAAGTCATTGCAAGCCCTGGCTGCAAATTTTCAGATCGCAGAAATCAAGCAATTGTTACAGGCTCATATATCACTGAGATAATCTCTATGACTATTTCCTTTGATCAGGCAGTGCGAATATTGCTAGTGGATGACAAACCCACTAACTTAAAGGTACTGTCTGACACCCTCAAAGGCCATGGTTGGACGATGTTGGTTGCTACCGATGGAGTAGCTGCCATTGAACAGGCTCAATATGCTCAACCTAGTTTGATTTTGTTAGATGTGATGATGCCAGGGATTGACGGGTTTGAGACCTGTCAAAGGCTCAAAGCTCACGCTAACACCCAAGCAATACCGGTTATTTTTATGACCGCCCTCTCAGATACCGAACATAAGGTACGCGGGTTAGAAATGGGGGCCGTAGACTATATCACTAAACCCTTTCAACAAAAAGAAGTGATTGCCCGCGTCAAACTTCATTTAAATTTGAAATTTCTAGCCCAAGAGTTAGAAGAAAAGAATGGATTTTTAACCCAGGAGATGGCTGAAAAAACTGCAGCGGAATCTCGGCTGCAACAATTAGCCCAAGAACTGGAACGCAAGGTGGCGCAACGTACGGCAGAGCTATCCGATTCTTTAGAGCACTTGCAACAGACCCAACTACAGCTAGTGCAAAATGAGAAAATGTCAGCCTTGGGCAATTTGGTAGCTGGGGTGGCCCATGAACTCAATAACCCCATTGGCTTTTTGCAGAGCAATCTGGAACCACTACAAGACTACATTAACGATCTCTTCGGCTTGGTCAAGCTATATGCCAAAACCTTTCCTAATCCTGGCCCAGAACTTACGGAGAGAATTACAGCTATCGAATTGGACTTTTTAGAGCAAGACCTGCCCAAGATTGTCTCTTCCTGGACCATTGGAATAAAGCGGATCGAGACCATTAGTAATAGCCTGAGAACCTTCTCTCGCGAGGATAAGGAGCATAAGGTATTATTCAATGTCCACGATGGCCTCAACAGCACATTGTTAATTTTAAAGCATCGTCTCAAGGCCAATAGAACCAGACCCGCGATCCAGGTACGAACACATTATCAAACGATTCCTGAGATTGAGTGCTTTGCGGGGCAGCTCAACCAAGTGTTTATGAATCTATTAGCCAATGCCATTGATACCCTTGATGACATTAGCAACACATTGAGTTTTGAGGCGCTTCAAACCCGGCCTAACGTGATCACCATTAGCACCGGCTTAGCAACGGAAGACGAAAGCATCGTGATTAAGATCGAGGACAACGGTGCAGGCATTGATGAGGCGCTCCAGTCCCGTATTTTTGATCATTTATTTACCACTAAGGCAGTGGGCCGGGGCACAGGACTAGGGTTAACCATCGCCCGACAAATTGTGGTGGATAAACACGGGGGCTCGATCAATGTTAAGTCGACCCTGGGCCAAGGGACCTGCTTCACGGTGATATTGCCAGTTAAGGCGAAAAAAGCTTAGGTAATCGGATAAAAAATCCTTATTTCGGAGTAGGTTAGCAAAATAAGGGGCCTAGAATTTTAAATGAGCCACAGACAACAAGTCAAATAGCTGGCTCAAGCTTTTTAATGAAGTTGCAATATGCTAAGCGGAATCCTATAACTTCTCTGCTAATCTAGACCCCACAAGCAAAAGACATCATATGTTGAAGGGCGTGGATCTGAGCTCAGCAGCTGGGATACCCTGGTGCAGCTAATAGGTTCCTATTTTGTCGTGTGTTGTTTCCATTTGATTATGGCATTGATAAACAAAAACTTATTAGCGAAGGGGTTGCTTTGTTTAGGGCAGTGTGGCTGTGTTCTCGTCTATTCGGCCATGGGGCAGGGGGCGGGAAACGCTCTCCTGGCTCAAGTCCCTTCGATTCCACCGGGAACCGTACTGCCAGAACCCACGGGGTCAGAGGCGATTCCCCCCAATACATTTCCAGAGGAACCTCTGCCAGATGAAGTCCTACCACCGTTACCCCCGGTGGATGAGCTATTATCCCCCGATGAACCCTTACCCTTGCAGAACGGTCTTGGGGAAGGCGATGCTACATTCTATGTGGCTGAGATCGAGGTCGTTGGCAGCACTATTTTTGACGAGACGGATTTTGCAGCTCTGCTAGAGCCCTATCGAGATCGCAACATCAGCTTTAACGATCTTTTGCAACTGCGCTCGGCCATTACGGAACAATACGTGGCCGCAGGTTACGTCACATCAGGGGCGCTGATCCCTCCCCAAACCTTGGTTGAGGATGTGGTGACCATTCAAATCATCGAGGGTCAGCTAGAGGACATTGTTGTCAAAGGGAACCGACGTTTAGATGCGGCCTATATTCGCAGCCGCATAGGCTTAGGTGCCCAGCCCCCCCTCAATG
>CALHGI010000073.1 GCA_938029995.1 uncultured cyanobacterium
ACCATCATCTTCGCCATCATTGGGCCAAACCCCATGATCCATCACCTCCACCACCTGGGGCACCATCGCCATTTTCGCCTGATGACTGAGCCGCCACCCCGCCAAATCCCACGGGGGATTGAGATTACCCATCAACCAAAAGAGACAGATGCCAAAGGTAAATAGCTGGACGTAAAGTAACAGCCGAGACGTCCCTAATTTGACCGTGCGCTCCAACCCTTCCCCATGGGCAGAAATACTCTGGGAGCCGCGATTGGTCCACTTTTGCTGGGCCAGGTTCATTTGGGTCCAAATTTTCACCAAAGACCCACCCCATTGGGACAACAATAACAGGGGAAAATGGATGGGCTTTAGGGTGGAGCTACGTTGCCAGAAGGTGAGCATCAGCATCAGTGAACGGCTAGACATCACCCAGAAAATCACCACAGCGGCCGCTCGCCAATGCCCCTGTAACGAGGAGACCAGTAAAAAGCCGGGGGTGATCAAACAGGTCCAAAAACTAATGCGCTGATCGCACAAACTGTACCAGGTAAACCAGCCCGTGGTACGGGGCCCCAACCCAATGGCACGACCATTGTTGCGCAACATGTTGCCATACCAGCGACGCATGTTGTTATAGGCCCGGTCCACCACCGAACCGGACAATGTCTCAATGGAGTTCACGACAGCATCGGGGACATAAAGCATGTCGTACTTATGCCGCAGCAGCCAGTACCAGGTGCTCTTATCATCACCCGATAAAAACTTAAAGCGTCCCCACAGCCAATCGTTGAGATAGTCCTGTTCCAACTGAGCCACAAAGGAGGGCTGCAAGGCCGCCTCCGCTCGAAACAATGAAAACCGTCCGGTCAAACACATGACCTTTTGGGACAGGGAATCGGAGCACATTTGTAAATGACGCTGGGCAAACCGTAGGTGAAACCATTCAGAAAAGAAATAGGACCCCTTGACCACCGGCAGTTCATCCGTTGTTAATGCGCCTACTTTGGGAAATAACTGAAAAAAGGGCAGACAGCGGCGCAGGGTGCCCGGCAGCAGCTCCGAGTCTCCATCCATCAGGGCAATCACCGTATCCTCGGGCAAATTCAGCTGGGATAGGCGGCGTAAACTGTCCGCCATGGCCTTCCGTTTACCGGCCTTTTGGGTCATCTCAACCAGCCGAATCCAGCGCAAACCCGGGTCCTCCTGGTTAATGATGGCCCGAATGGCCGCATTCTCTTCCTCACTGCTGCTATTGACCAACACCGTCGTCGGCTGGGCCAGGGTTTTAGCCTCCCCCACAATGGCCTTAAAAACCCGTTCAGTAATCCACAGTTGTTCTTTATAGGAGGGCACCAAGAAACACATGTGGGGCAAAGACTCCACAGGAACCGCGTCGGCCCGACGTCGCCATCGGGGAAACACCCCATGTAAATAGAACCGGGCGCGCACCATGCGCAATAAAAACCAGGACCATCGCCACAGACCCACGGCCCCCAGACTGATCAAGCCAAAGACATTCCAAATGGCCAGATCACCAGGATTTTGTAATAGATAAAGCCCCCCTAGGCCAACCACAATAAAAACCAGAAATAGGGCCGTATTGAGGTGATCGCCCATGGAGCGTTGACGATTTAAGGAAATAGACATATCGGCAAGTGGAAAGATGGAACCACAGAAAGAAAGCGAGAGAAAAGAGAATTAAAAGAGAGAATTAGAGAGCGATAATGAGCATTGACCTAAGGCCATTGACCTATCAGGCAAAAACCCTAAAAAATCGATAGTCGACTGAGAAATTTCGTGACGCTTGTCTGGGTACCAAAGGTAAGTTTTACCGTTTCACCCACGCCACAAAATCGATAGGCCTGTTCCTGGATGGGGTTGGATGGCATGCGCACCCGTACGCGGGCTAGGGACTGACCATTCAAATTAGCTGCAGCGTTGGGAATAAGGGCCTCAGATCGGGCTTTTGTGATTTCACCGGCGGTCATGGCGGTGACAAAGTCCACGTGGCCAACGACGGTTTCAGATTGACCATTGTGCTGAATACGTACGGGCTTGCCGGTATCAATGCGGCTGGCCTGGTCGGTACTCACCAAGGTTTCAACCCAAAGGTCATTACAGTCCAGCAATGACAGTAGGACCGTGGGGCGATTCACCTGCTCTCCGGCATCATGGTTGGTGGCATAAATCACTCCATCAAAGGGAGCTAACAAGGGTAAGGATCGGGTATTGGCTGCGTTAACTGGGGTCGCCACCGCCAATGGGCCATTAGCGACAGGATCGGAGACGTTGGGGACCTGAGACGCCCCCGCCTTAGAAACACTCTCCACGTCCCCTTCAGGCGTTGGTGTCCCAGACAACGGGGACTGTAGTTCCATGGCCAGCAGGTCTTCCCGACTCGCTTGGCGTTGGATTTCCGCCATCAGTCGACGTCTTTGGGTCTGTAAATCTTTGAGGTTCGATTGCAGTGGTGCCTGCTGTGCGATCGCATCTGCATTGAGTTGGGCCACCGCCTGTTCTGACTGGGCCTGTTCTACAGCAGCTTGGCTAGAGCGCCAGTCAGCCTCCAGTTCGTCCACCTCCTGCCGGGAAACGGCCCCCTTGGCCAGCAGTACACTAAATCGCTCATACTTGTTGCGCGCGGCAGATTCCTGTGAACGGGCCGCCGTCACCGCCGCCGCTGAATAGCCAACATTTTCAGAGGCCACTTCCACCGTAACGGACTGCAGAACCGCCTCCTGGCGATTGACTTCCTGTAGCTGTTGGTTCAATAGCGCTAAGGTTTGCTGGGTGGAAGCCAACTGAATCTCTGTAGCTTGCTGGGCCAGCGGGTCGGAGACCATGGCATTAGGTAAGCCCAATGGGCGATTACCCTGGACTTTGCCGGGGGATTGGAGCACCGCCGGGGTTAGCTCCGCCAATACTTGGCCAGCCCTGACCTTGGCCCCTGGCCTGGCATAAAACTGTTGAATCTTACCATCCACCGGAGCTTGAATGCGCACTGCCCGACCGTTGATCAGGCCACCACCAATGGTCATGTGGCTTAAGCGGTAGGAAATTGATGCCAATCCAATACTGGCCACCGTCACACCTATGCAAACATAGGCCACCCCCACCAAGCCCCGCCACCAGATGGGGAACTGTTCATGGGGCAGAGAGACATTGTATTGAGATGGCGCAACAGAAGAAACCTTAGGATTAGAAACACCAGACATAGAATCAACCATGACCCCACTCCCCCGAAACTCTATTACAGATATGAAGAAACTGATTGAGTCGTTTTAGCTACACACTCAACAAAAATCTTACCTATGTTTTAGGGCCGCCCATAGCCTGAGCATGAGGACTTCACACAACAAGTCAGCAGGAACAGACATCACCGCCCCAGTATATTCCCAGGGGTATATTGGCAGGAAATTCAGACTTCAGGACAAAGACACCAAAGGACCACCAAGGTGCTTAAGACTTCTACCACCAGAGAATCAACCGTTAATAAATAACCTAAAACAAGAATGCAACGGCATCTTCAAAGGTATAAATAAGCACCTCCAAACTTTCATCCGAACGTTTTCTTCGAAAAAACTTGATCTTTCACACAATCTTTAAGGACGACAACCTTCTACGTATATGCACGCAGAAGGTTGTCATTCTTAAGTCAGGGTCTTTCTAAGTGATTCAACCAGGAAAAAAGTCTCTTTAAACATGGGAAATCCAATATCATAGGGCTTACTGTGGGCCACATATTAGATTGTCACAACAGATTTTCCATGGCTTTTGGGGCATTCAGATTGAGTGCTAAAAACAAGATAGCATGGGCCAGAGTTTGAATTGGCACAGTGGGCAACAGACGAATAAGCCTAGAGCCTATCCGGAGCCATGGTTACACTTTGAATACCCCTTCAGGATTCACCGACATCAGGGGGCGGCGGGCACTGCCCTCGCGATGTAAAATCTCGTTGGCCGCTAGTAGCCCGCTACTAATGGCCCGTTCCATCAAACCACAGGGAAAGGGCATTTTCACCCAGTCTCCAGCAAACATGAGGTTGGGGACAGCGGTCGCACTTTCAGGGCGGTTGGGATAGCTACCGGGTGGGAAACCGGCAAAGTTCTTTTGGTTGACCAACTCCTGGTGCAAAATTGTCGCCCCTTCCAACTCTGGGACGATCTCCCACAGTTCTCGCTTAAATGTGTCTAGGAGAGCTTGTTGGGTGGGAAATTGTTTTTCTTTGTAGCAATAGGCATGGAGCTCAACCACGCTGCCGCCAGTGTCCTCGGCCCATTGAATGTAGTCTCCCTGCACCTTGTGGTAAAGGGTAATGCTATCGGTCAGATCATAGCCGGAAAGGGAGGTGAACCAGCTTTGGTCCCAGACAAAGTCTCGATCTAGCCAAAAACGACCTACGGCAAAGGGGTCAGCCACTTGGAGTTCGCTCACCTGGGCCATGATGGTGGGGTTAGGCTGGCCCTGGGATAGGGCAAAAAGATTTTTGATGCCGGGAATATCGGCGGCAAAGACAAAGTAGTCTGCCTCCAACCGATCGGCAAGACCGTCAGCGTTTTTGACCGGGTTGGCCGCTATGAGCTGAATGCGGTCATTTTCTCGCTTGAGTACTTTAAACTGGGCTAAATTCTCCTGGGCAGGGCCGCTAAGCACCTTTCCCTGACCATTGTAGGCAGCGCCATGGCAGGGGCAGAGAAACCCATCACCGTTGGCGGCAACTTCTTTGTTGACACTGCACCCCTGGTGAGTGCAGGTGAGGGAGATGGCCTTGTTGCCATGGGGGTCGACCACAAATAGCCGATCCCCTGCGCCATAGTAGTCGGTGGTGTCGGTGCTAAGTAGGGGGTTGCGATCGCACCAAAACGGCACCGGATTGACCGCAATATTGCCTTTCTGATAGTCAACGCTAGCAATTTGCCCTTCCCCCCAGTTGATCTGGCTGACGGTCACCCCAGTGAGAATGCGCCCACCCTTAGCCTCAATGGCGGCGCTTAAGGGATCCACCAAACAGCGGCCCATGTCTTCGCAGGTGCCGTTAAAGGCAAGTCCCTCGGGATTGCCAAAAAAGTAAAAATGGAAGAACTGCATTAGCTCCCCGGCACTCAGGACATCGGGGGAATTTAGGCTCGACTTGGCGAAGGGTAAAAAGTACAGATCGTACAGGCCTTGGGGAAACTGTCCCTGGCCCCATTCCTCCACCGACAGCCGGTCTAAGCGTTCATAGGTCTGGGGCATACGGAAGCTAGTAATCTCCCGAAATACTTCCAAATGCTTAAGCTTAGTTAGATTGATGCCCCAGCTCAGGCGATTGTCCGAAGACACCGCTAAATCCACGATATTCCAGGGGAAGGCGGCATTGCTGGGGTAAAAGGCCTCGGGTTTATAGCCGTTTTTATACAGTACAGCATAGAAATTGAGGGACTGAAAATTGTCCTGGATTTGGAGTTCGTCCACCAAGCTAAATAGGTTGTAATACTGGGGAAAGAACCCATGGAATCCGTGCTCCATGCGCAGCTCATGATCCCCGACTTGAATGGGCCAGCTGGCAATTTTTCCCCCTAGCTGGGGGGATCGCTCCAGCAGCGTAACGGCCACCCCCCGTTTGCTTAGCTCATAGGCAGTGGCCAATCCGGCCAGTCCACCCCCCACGACCACGGCTTTAGTGGGTCGCCCCACTGTTTTAGGTAAGTCGAGCTGATCAACCTGGTGCAACGTGGGTTGGGGCTTGGCAAATCGGGTATACCCTAGGGTGCCGCCTACGGCTCCTGCGCCTAATAGTTTGAGTGCGTTTCGCCGGGAAATATCAGGTGTATGCCAGGATTCAGGGAATGGAGTCATTAATTGGAGTTTAGACAAAAATGTTGAGAGGGCAATCAACCATTGAGATCGAACGTTTATACGAACAAACGTTCAATGGACGCATCTGAAGAAATTATCACTAATCCCAATTGTCCATAACCAGTGTTACTAAGCTCAACCTATTTCGCAAGCGGGCCGATTATATCTTGGGCAGCGGGCCGATTACATCTTGGGCAGCGGGCCGACCATGTCTTGGGTAGCGGGCCGACTATGTCTTAGGCAACGGGGGAAACGTTTATGTAACCAGAATGGCCCATGAAA
>CALHGI010000074.1 GCA_938029995.1 uncultured cyanobacterium
ATGAACCGATCTGGCAATGATGCAATAAACCGGTATCTATTAGATGAAATCATCCCGAGGATCAGCAACGCCCGATTATTATCCCGCTCATTTCCCTAGGCCGCAATGGGTTAAGGTCAATGGACTGCCACCATTAACAGGCCAATGTGGCATTAACAGGCCAGCGGCATTCACCATGCCAAAGGCCGGAGATCAGGCCACGACCCCTGAACTAATAAGCATCCGATAGTCCTTCCCCATCTTGTGCCATGAATTCCCTACAAGATATTTTCATCTCCTATGGACGCGTCGATAGCAAACACTTTGCCGAGCATCTTAACCAGCGTTTACTAGCGCTCGGCTACACCGTATGGTTTGACGTCGATTCCATTCCTCAAGGGGTGGACTATCAAAAACAAATCAAAGATGGTATCGCCAAAGCCGATAACTTTGTTTTTATCATTTCACCCCACGCCACCAATTCTTCCTATTGCCGCAAAGAAATTGAACATGCAGTGGCCCTCAATAAGCGGCTAGTGCCCATTATGCATGTGGAAGAAATCTCGCAGGAGATCTGGCAAACCCGACACCCTAAAGGCAGCGATCAGGACTGGGCAGACTATTGTCGCCTGGGCCAACATTCCTGCTTTACCCACATGCATGCCGAGATTGAAAAAATCAATTGGAACCAGGTAAACTTCTCAGACCCGGCCAACTTTGAGTCCTCCCTCCAAGCCCTAAACGAACTATTCCAACAGGATCAGCCCTATGTCCATCAGCACACAGAACTGTTGATCCAAGCCCTAGACTGGGAACGCAACCAGAAACAAAACCAATACCTGTTGATCGGGGAAGAGTGTCAGCAAGCAGAGGCATGGCTAGGTAAACGCTTTAAAGACAGACAGCCTCCCTGTATCCCCACCAATCTCCACTGTGAATTCATCACCGATAGTATTAAGAACACCCATAACTTAATGACCCAGGTCTTCCTCTGCCATGCCGAGCCGGATCGTCACCTTGCAGAGCAGGTACAGTACACTCTGATGCGAGCAGGCATCACCACCTGGACCCACCACCACGATATTGAATTTGGCAGCGATTTCCAAGCAGCCATGACCCAGGGCATGGAAGAAGCGGACAATGCCGTCTTTTTAATCTCACCCCATTCCTTAGCATCAACCTACTGTCAGCAGGAACTTAACCATGCATTGGCCCTCAATAAACGCATTATCCCCATATTGGCCCGTGAGGTAGACCCCCAACAGATTCCCAAACCCCTGCAACCTTTACAGTACATTGACCTCACGGACAATCTCATTCCAGCCAACTACCAGCAAGACGAAAGTGATCTGCTGAGGATTGTAAAACGAGATGCCGCCTACTACAACGAGCACAAGGTATTGCTCACTAAGGCCCTAAAGTGGGAGCGGCAGCAGCGTAATCCCTGCATTTTGTTGCGGGGGTATGAGCTACAACATGCCCAGGCCTGGCTCAAGCTAGCCCAGCAATACCCTAACCATGGCCCCATTCCCCTGCAACATGAATTCATCACCATCAGTGAACGTCAGCCACCAGGTATTTCCCTCGATGTATTCGTATCCTACTCACGGACAGATGCAGACTTTGCCCGTAAGCTGAACGATGGATTGCAACGGCAGGGAAAACGCACCTGGTTTGATCAAGAGAGTATCGCCTCGGGCGCCGATTTCCAGCAAGAGATCTATCGAGGCATTGAAACATCGGACCACTTTTTGTTTATCCTGTCCCCCAGCTCGGTCAACTCCCCCTACTGTGCCGATGAGGTAGAGTATGCAGCCCGCTTAAACAAATCCATTGTCACCATCAACTATCGAGCCGTAGCCCCCGCTGATTTACATCCAGACTTAGCAAAGGTGCAATGGATTGATTTTCAAGTAAATGGAACCGACTTTGCCACCAGCTTTCAAGAACTGATCCGCACCCTTGACCAAGACCCAGAACATTTAGGCTGCCATACCTCATTGTTGATGCAGGCGATCACTTGGGATAAAAAAAAGCGGCGTGAGAGTCTGCTGCTGTGGGGAGACGAACTGTTGGACGCAGAGCAGTGGTTAATCAAGGCAGCCGGGAAACACCCCCAGCCAACGGCATTGCAAGGTAATTATGTGGCCGCTAGCCGCAGGGCCTCAACCCGTCGCCAACGCAGGTTAATAGGTAGTCTCCTGACCCTCCTCGTCCTAGCGGTTGCCGGGGGAGGTGTTGCCCTTGTCCAGTCAAAAATAGCCGCCAACCAAACAAACATTGCCCAACAAAAACAGCAGGAAGCCGAGATTATTGCCCAAAGCCTAACCACAGATAATCTGTTACTTTCCAACCTAAATATAGAAGCCCTTGTCAATGGCATTAGCACCGCCAGGCAAGTACAAAACCAACAAGATAACATTCAGCCAGATAAAGCCCTACGAGCCGCCGCGTCCCTGCGGCAGATTGTCTACTCCATCAAAGAGAAGAACCGTCTCGATGCCCACATTGGTAGTGTATGGGGAGTTTCCCATAGCCCCGATGGCACCTTACTGGCTTCCGGTGGCAAAGATCATAG
>CALHGI010000075.1 GCA_938029995.1 uncultured cyanobacterium
CTGCCACAAGATTGACACACGGTTACTCCTTGGTGGTTTACCGGCACCAAGCAATCAGGATTTAAACAGCAGATCATCTCGACAGGCAGGACAGATATAACGGTGACGCAAATGGGAACACTACTCTACTTTACCCATCAACCTATCTTTGGCGTATTTGAATTTGTCGATGTATAGGGTAATTCCACGGGAATACGGAAAAAATTTCCCTTAAGTCAGATTTAATTCGTATCATTTCTTCATAAAAGCCATTCTAAAACCAAAATAAAGTCAACCTTTACGGATAATAAATAAGCATCGATTAAACAATTTTCAGACCCTATGACCCTGGCCTCTGTTTTTTCAGCTGCTGCCAACGCACACAGGACACCCAAGGGGCTGTGTCGAGGCACTACTTGCCATCCAGCTCAGGCATTATGTCCTAGCTGTGGTCTTCCTATCTAAATCACTTGTTATTGGCATGAGGATTCTACTGGTTGATGATGAGGTGGAGCTGACCGAACCGCTGAGTCGGGTGCTGCAGCGTGAGGGCTATAGCGTACAGGTGGCCCATGATGGGGAGACGGGCTATAACTTGGCCGTTGCCGATCAGTTTGACCTCCTGATTTTGGATTGGATGATGCCAGGGTTAAGCGGGCTAGATATGTGTCGGCAGTTGAGGGCGCACCACCTCACCACCCCGGTGATCTTTCTCACTGCAAAAGATACTCTCAATGACCGGGTGGAAGGCCTTGATGCAGGCGCAGACGACTACTTAGTCAAACCCTTTGAGCTGCGAGAGTTGTTAGCTCGGGTGCGGGCGTTGTTGCGTCGTCCACCGATACGAGAAGAGACTCAAGAAACAACACTGCAATATCAGGATTTGATCCTAGACAGCCTGAACCAGGTCGCAAAGCGGGGTGGGGGCCTATTGCCAGAACGCACCATAGAGTTGTCAGAAAAAGAAGCACAGCTGCTGCAATACCTAATGCGGTACCCGCATCAGCTTCTCCCCCATCAGCAAATTTATGATGCTGTGTGGGGCACGAGTGATCAACCCAGTAGCAACGCCCTGGCTGCCCAGATGCGTTTGCTGCGGCGTAAAGTAGAGCATGAAAATGAGAGCGTCTTGATTCATACGGTGTATGGCAAAGGCTATCGATTTGGTTCACCCTCAGAGACACGATGATAGAGCCCGATGGCTAATGGGATGTGATGGTATAATCATGGCCGTTCGAACGTTGCATAGCCAGTCTTTGGGGCGTGACAACCGAGGGCTGATTCGTTAGGTACGATCCGTCGAGCAGCCTCAGCTATGACCTTTTACGACAGCGTCTGTTTTATATGACTGATTCCAGTACTTCAGGGGCACGCCGAATTTTGGTGTTGGGAGGCACGGGAACGATTGGACGTGCCACGGTTGCTGCATTGGTAAAGCGTGGTTACGACGTTGTGTGTATTGCCCGGCCAAAAGCGGGCAGCGGTCGTAAGTTAACCCGAGAGAAAACCACTCATGTATTGCAGGGTGCCCAGGTCGTCTTTGGTGATGTTTCAGATAAAACGTTTTTAGCTGAGCAAGTTTTCCATGGGCAGCCGTTTGATGCGGTGATGTCCTGCTTAGCCTCGCGGACGGGGGAGCCCAAGGATGCCTGGGCTGTGGATTATCAGGCCCATGCGGATGTTCTAGCCTTGGCGAAAGAATCTGGGGTGTCGCAGTTTGTTTTGTTGTCGGCGATCTGTGTGCAAAAGCCTCGCCTTGTATTTCAGCAGGCTAAACTCAAGTTTGAAAAAGAGTTGGCGGAATCGGGGTTGACCTATTCTATTGTGCGTCCGACGGCATACTTTAAGTCCCTGGTGGGCCAGGTGGGTCGGGTAAAAAAGGGCAAGTCTTTTTTGTTGTTTGGAGATGGCAAGCTGACGGCGTGTAAACCCATTAGTGACCCTGATTTAGCGAATTATTTGGTTGATTGTTTAGATGATGGGGCGTTGCAGAACAAGATTTTACCCATTGGTGGTCCGGGACCGGCCATTACACTGTTGGAGCAGGGAGAATTCCTTTTCAAAATCTTGGATCGTAAACCCCGCTTTCAAAGTGTTCCGGCTTCGTTCTTGAGCAAGATCGCAGCGGTTCTAGATGGTTTGGGGAAGATTATTCCGCCATTAGCGGCTAAAGCCGAGCTGGCGCGGATTGGGCATTATTATGCGACAGAATCGATGTTGGTGCTGAATGCTGAGACGGGGGAATATGATGCGGATGCTACACCTGAGACGGGTAGCGATACGTTATTTGAGTATTTGCAACGCCTGATTGATGGGACTGAAACCGCTGATCGCGTGGATTACGACTTATTTTGAAATGTTGAGTCGCTTGAGGTCAGGGGTAGCTGATGACTCCTCACTGGCCAGATCAGGGAGGGAAAATATTCTTGGGTACGGGTGCTGTTGATAGATTCGTTAAGTGGTCTGACTACGCTCCTCGGCTCACAAACGTTGTATTCTCTAATTGGGTGCCGAGATGAAGCTAGTAATAGGAAATAAGAACTATTCCTCTTGGTCTCTACGACCTTGGTTATTGTTGCATGCACATGGCTTAAGTTTTTTCGAGGTGAGTGAATCACTTAAGCAAGACAACATTCGCAATCGACTTGGGCAATACTCAGGGAGCTGTAAAGTCCCCGTATTAATCGATGAAGGCGTTGTAATTTGGGATTCCTTATCGATTTGTGAATATCTTTCCGAAGCGTATCTCGCTGGTGCTGGATGGCCTGAGAACCCCGCATATAGAGCAGAGGCAAGGTCAATCTCCTCTGAGATGCATTCTGGCTTCAATGCTTTAAGGGCAGAATTGCCCATGAATTGTCGCCTTTTCAAGAAAATCACCCTGTCCAAAGCGGCGGAAATGGATATTCAGAGAGTTGAGTCCATATGGTCAAAATACGCCAGTATTGACTCAAATGGCTCATTACGGCTGTTTGGAGGGTTTAATATAGCGGACTGCTTTTTTGCGCCTGTAGTACTTAGGTTTAAGACCTACGATATACAGCTTTCAGGTAAAGCAGCGGAGTATCAAGCAAGCATGCTCGAACATCCATCCCTAGTTGAGTGGGTTCGAGCAGCACTTCTGGAGTCGGAAGTGGTACCAGAAAATGAAGTGTGAGTTATACAAAGGGGGCAACCGGACTTCGCATTACGGGGCTCGCTGCGCCCAATCTGCCACGCGCCACTCTAGCTCGGTTACCATGGCGTTATTCCACGTTTTACGGGAGGAAAAATGAAGACGTCGCTGATCGTTGGCGCAAGTGGAGCGACTGGTCGTCTGCTCGTTGAGCAGTTGTTAAACCGTGGGCACCGCGTCAAAGCAATTGTTCGATCACCCGA
>CALHGI010000076.1 GCA_938029995.1 uncultured cyanobacterium
TTTACTGTTGAGGCTAATTTATAGCAAAGTGATAGGCAGGCATTTGACCTGTTCCATAAAATCACTCCGGCGCTAATCAGCGTGCGGGTGAGCGTGACTAACATTGAGCAACATGAAATGTTTAGTGGGAATAAACAGGCCTGGTCCCTCGGTCAGAGTAAATAGGCCTAGGGTTTGAAGCCCTGAATCACTCCAGCATTGCAGGATGCCACGAAGACTTTATCCAAATTTAGTTGCAATTTCATTCATATCCGTAGGGGGAATGGGGGAATGGGCTGAATAGATAAGCAGTAGGCATTGCTGTGCTAATTATTTAGCAATGCCAGGGAGTGGGCGAGTCATATGGATCGAGATCGGATCATTAGAGCTTATATTCAACGCATGGTTGCCTGGAAGAAGCCGGTGAATCCAGGCGTGCTGGCCGCGATCTCAAAGGAAGTGGGAATTACCCCGGCGGAAATGCATGCGATTAAGCGCCAGGCTAAGGCGCATTTTACCCGTGGGCGCAGATGTGTCGAGTCTGGTTATATTGATGCGGCCATTGAGGAGATGACCGAGGCCACATCCTTGGACCCCCTTAACCTAGATATTCTCAATGCCTTAGCCAATGCCTATAACCTGCGCTACAACCGGGGAAGTGACCCGGCGGATCGGCAGCACGCCCTGCTGGTGGCTAAGCGTTGCCTAGAACTTAAGCCCAATGATCAAGAAGCCCAGGTTCTAATTGACTTTCTGGAGCACACCACCGCTAATACCCAGGAAAAATTATCCCGGTGGACTCGCCAGAAGCTGGCGGTAGTGGGTGGGGTCATCGCCATCCTGGGGTTGGGGGGAATGGTGGTCAGTCGTTTGCCTGTGTTTTCGGCCCCAACGGTTACCCTGGGGCCTGCCCCCGGTACCATCGTCCCCGGTTCTGCCATCTACGATAATCAGGACCCGTCGGACGAACCGACCACCCCCAGCCCAGAACGGGTCTCCGCCATTGATTTGATGTCGGATGTAGATATTCCCGTGGTGTTTGAACATCCGGGGTTGGTGCTAGAAGCGCGCCTATCGGAGCTGGGGGACTATGAGGATGCGGTTTACTACCAGCTCCAGGGGGTTTTTATTAATGCCAGCGATCAGGAGTTTCGTCAGCTCACCCTGAATGTGGAGTTTTTGGACGATCAGGATGTTGCGATCGCAGCCAAGGATAACAGGGCCATTGGCCCCAGTGATGCCACCCTACGCCCTGGCGACACCCACGCCTTTAGCCTGATTCAAAAAATCACCCCTGAGCTCGCCTCCATTCGGCTCAGCGTCACCGAAATTGATCAGGCCATTGCCCGCAAAACCTATGTCCCCCCCACCCCAATCAACTACAGCTGGGAATCCTTAGAGCCCGAACACATCAGCTTTGAACTGGCGAGCCGCAGTGAAGAATCTGGGGTAGCGGTGGCGGCGGTTTTGGTTACCCAGCCCCAGGCTACTGCACCGGAAAAACCTAGTGATGCCGCCAGTGATGGAGCCACCGAGGCTGAATCGGCGGATAAACCCAAAAAAAGCAGCAACCCCCCGGCCCGCCCCACATTTAACGCCGAATGGGTGATTATCAACACCAGCGAATATCCCCTGCGCGAACTCAAGCTTAAGGCAGACTTTTACGATGCCAACAATCGACAGTTGCAGAGTGAAGAAGTCATGGCCATCAACAACAATGATGCGCCGTTGCTACCCGGCGAAATTCGGCCATTCCGCGTCATTAAGCCCGTTGCCAGCGGTTATGAACGTTATAAGGTGACCGTCCTAGGGGCGGAGTAGCAACGGCAATCCATGCCGGCTGCTAAACCCAATAGCAACATCCATCCATCCCGGTGGACCGAGTCCCATCAAAATGGTCTGATATGTAGCAAATTGCTGAATACATTCAGCAATTTAGTCGTTGCTGCCGAGTCCATTTGCTGGGTGCTAGGCCTGACCCATGGGCGTCAACCCATAACCCCAGGTACGTAGTCGCCGATTAATACATCGTAAATTCACCTAGATGGCCCTAACTATATGGTCGTTACTGGATCCGTATTGTTATCGTTAGAAGATGCTAACTAGCGAAGTAGCGAATTAATCAAGTCAACGGAGTTCCCTATGGGGCGCGATCTCATCATTGAAACCTATATTCAACGGCTACTCGAGTGGAAGGAGCCGATTACGGCAGATAGTCTAAAGACCCTAGCCCAAGAAGTCGGCTTAGGGTCAGATGACATGGCCGCCGTTGAGCAAAAGGCTCAGGATCACCTTGAACGGGGACGGAACTATTTAGATTTTGATTGCCTGGACGAAGCCATTGACGAACTGACCCAGGCAACCACCCTAGCCCCCTTGGATTTTGATAGCCTGCAGACCCTGGCCTATGCCTACGATCAGCGGTATGGCAAGCAAAAAAAAGCCGATGACAAAAAGCAGGCCGTTGCCCTGGCTAAGCGTTGCCTAGAGATTCGGCCCAATGACGAAGATGCGGTGATCCTCATTAGCGCCCTTGAACATGAGGCCAACGGTCGTCAAAAACTGATTTGGCTGAGCCTTGCGGCCCTGTTGGCGGTGGTCGCCTTTAGGCCGCTGATGAATATGATTACCACCCGATCGTCCGTGGAGCAGTTGTCCCAGGAGGCTTTGCTCGATGCGGATTCCATTCCGCCCGCCACTGAATTATCCTCATCCGAAACCGATTCCGCCGAGCCAGCCATCGTCCCCGCCAGTGACATTCCCGTCACCTTCGCCTTTGAACAAGCGGGTGTCACCGTGGAGCCCAGGCAGTCCAGGCTGGATAACTATAAGGACTCTTCCTACTACACCCTGCAGGCTGTAATGCACAACAATAGCCAGCAGGAAATAGACGCCCTACAGCTCCAGGTGGAGTATTTGGATAGTGATGGCGAGATCCTTGAAACCGATAGTAAAGAAGCCATTGCCGAAGAGCATGCCACCGTCCGCCCCGGCGACCACCACGCCTTTGACCTAATCCACAAAACCACCCCAGAGCTGGCTGCCGTTCGCCTGAATGTCATCACCTTCGACCAGCTGCCCGCCCCTGACGTCTATGCTCGGGAAACCCCCATTTCCTATACCTGGGCGGCCGGAAAAGTCGAGCAACCCACCTTTGCCCTGGCGTCCCGCACCGAACAGGTCAACAGCTATGAGATTACGGATAGCGCCTACTTTGATGCCCAGTGGACGGTGACCAATACGGGCGATAGCGTTATCCGGCAGCTCAAGCTCCAGGCCAATTTCTACAATTTGGCCGGCAAGCTGATTTTGAGTGAAGATGTGCTGGCGGTCTATGGTAGTGACGCCCCGATGTTACCCGGTGAAGTGCGTCCCC
>CALHGI010000077.1 GCA_938029995.1 uncultured cyanobacterium
GCAGGTTACCTCATCTCCAGGGGCGGCGGATAATGCGGCAGAGGCAGGAACCGCTGGCGATCGCCGTAACCGAGACGAAGATGGGGCAACAGCTGGGCGAGATCTTGTCCAGGATGCCCAAGCGGCCGAATTGGAACAGGAAGATGGCAGCCAGTATATTTTGGAGTTTAATCGCAGCCCAGTGGTGGGGACACGGCTGCGGCTAGAAGGTATTTACAACGAGTCTCGCCTCCGATTTACCCGGCCCCGCAACTGGTCCGTTAAATCAGTCAAGATTCTGTTGCGCTATCGCCATTCTGGCGCGCTCTATGCCACCCGCTCCAATCTCAATGTCATTGTCAATGACAATAATGTGGGTAGTGTGCCCCTCAATCTCAAACAGGGCGATACCGGTACGATTGTCTTTGAAATCCCCACACGTATTCTAAAAGACTATAACGAGCTAATTATTGCTGGTTTACAGAACAACTCTCCCACCTGCACCCAAGATCCATTTGATCCGTCACTTTGGACGGAAATACTACCGGATTCAAAGCTTGTATTCAATTACGAGGCAGAACCTTTTCAGCTAGATTTCAATAGCTATCCCTATCCACTAATCGATGTTCTCAGTTTAGAGACCAACCACATCGATTATGTTGTGCCGACTGAGCAAGATCAGGCTTGGTTGACGGCGATTGCTCAGCTACAAACCTCCCTAGGCCGAATTGCCGACTACCGTCCCTTAGAAACATCCCTAGTGGACAAGTTAGAGGATGTGGCTGATGGTAACCGCATGGTGGTGGTGGGAACACCGGAGCAACAGCCGATGTTGGAAACCTTGAAGCTGCCCCTCACCCTAAAAAATAAGCGTTGGCTAGATCCGAAGCAGACATTAATTTCGTCTGATACCGGTATTCTGATGTGGACTGTTCTGGAGGATAAGCAATCCCCCGTTTTGGTGGCTACTGGCAATGGACCAATCGCTGTTGCTAAGGCCGTCCAGTTTCTAACCCAGTCCCAGGACCGTAAAATTGGTGCCGGTCAGGTGGTGTTGGTAAATGATGTTGAAACCATCAACCCACCGGATGTTCGCGACTGGCCCCGTTATTTACCCCTATCCGATAATTTTGAACTCGGGGATTTAAGCGGCTTTAATAATGAGCCGATTGAGGATGTGGTGATTCGAGGTGCCCATGCTCCCCCGTTTGAGTTTGATTTCAAATCACTGCCAGACGATCGTTTCCTCCCAGGAAACGTGATGAACCTGCGCTACACCTACGGTCCTCAGGTTAACCCCCTGACATCTCTAGTGGAAGTTCAGCTGGACGGTATCACCGTGGCAGGTCGTCGCCTGGATTCGATTGATGGTAAGAGAAGAGCCACATTAAAGGTGGAGCTGCCGGAACAGCACATCACCCCCCAATCTCGACTGAAGGTTTATCTGAGATTTGACCCCCGGGAGCGCCGCTCCTGTAGCCGAGTCACTGATCACCAGCTCTGGGGAACTATCCATAGCGACAGTAGCTTCAACTTGAATCGTCAACAGGTGGCAAAACTACCGGATCTCAATCTACTCAAGGCGGGTTATCCCTTTGCCTCACCGCAGGATTTATCCCGCACAGCGATTGTGATGCCCAACAAGCCCTCCATGACTGAGCTGGCGGTGATGTTGGAATTCAGTGAGCGTCTTGGCCGTTTGAGTCGTTCGGAAGCGATCCAGGTTGCGGTTTATCCCGTTGGTCAACTGTCCACTGAGGTACAGGAATCCCAGCATTTGGTGGCGATTGGTTTGCGATCGCAATTTCCTTTGGTTGAAGCTTTGGATGTTGCCGATTTTAATCTGAAGGACGGATCTCGTCAGTGGGGAGACAGTCAGGTGCAAACCCTGCCTGATTCGGAGGGAGTACTGCAGCAGCAGATTTCCCCCTGGAATGACACACGCGTGCTACTGACGATGACGGCGCAAAGTGAATCTGGTTTAAAGCAGGTGGGAGATTTACTCAGGCTGGATTCTTTATTCTTCCAGCTGCAAGGGGATACTGCCTTGATCAGTGCCAATGCGGAAACGCCCTCCCCCTACGATGACAATGCCTATAACTTAGAGTTTTTGCAACGCTCGGCCCAACGGGATGTGCAAGAAGAAAGCACCTTTAAGAAGGCCATTACGGTTATTCAAGGTAACTGGTTTCTCTTGATTCCCGGCATCATTGTGCTGTCACTGTTGCTCTACGGTGTTATCCAAGCCTATTTGAAGCGAAATGAAGCGCTGGCACCAGCACCAGGCGTTATGACTGATCCATCTGCGCCGGGAGAACTGTAATTATGGCTGGACGACTGTCTATCACCCATCGGTTAAACGGCACTAAACAGATGGTTGAAACCTATCTGTCTGAGAGGGTTCGGCCCCTACTGATTGAGCTGTTGATCATCTCGATTCCAGATTGGTTTGACCGTAGTTTACAGTGGCTGACTAAGCAGCAGCTATTGGTTTTGGCGCTATGCCTCACCATGTTTGCTTGGCCTATCATGACGGCGCGGCCCACTATCTTGCAGCAGGGCCTGGTGGCGTTGGCTCTGCTCTTTTTCGGGCAAATACTGCTGCGATTAGAGGATCGACAAACCAGTCGCAGGGTGAGTGAATACTTGCATTTGCTGTTGGCTGCCCTGAGTACAATTACCACTCTGCGGTATTTGTACTATCGCTCTAACTACACCCTCAACCTCGATTCTTGGCTAGATGGCTTCTTTTCGATTTTGTTGTTTGTAGCCGAGCTGTATGCGATCGCAACCCTGCTACTCTCCTATTTTCAGACCTTGAGGATTCGCGATCGCAAATCGATCCCCCTCGATCAGTGGCCCCAGGAAAAGTGGCCAACGGTGGATATCTACATCCCCACCTATAACGAGGATG
>CALHGI010000078.1 GCA_938029995.1 uncultured cyanobacterium
GGAAACCAGCATTTTCGAGGTCTCCAGACCGATGCCGTCGGTTGAGCCCGTCACGAGAATCGTCTTTGCCATGGTCTTGATTCCTTTGCGCAAGTGGGATAATTGACCCGGACTGGATAGGGGGTCAGGGCATGGGGGGGCCTTTGGCCGTATCGGTAATTTTGCCTGACGTGGGGCTTTATGTTGCCGCTAGCCCAGTCTTGTTATGGGTCTTCTGAGGTTTGTTTCAGGTGTTGCACTCCCCATATTTGCAATGCATGAATCACAGGGGCTAGGGTCTGGCCATAATCTGTCATGGAATACTCTACTTTAGGTGGCACCTCTGCATACACCGTTCGCGTAATTAAGTTTTCTGCCTCAAGCTCGCGCAGCTGTTTTGTGAGCATTCTTTGGGTGATTTCTGGCATCAGACGACGGAGTTCGTTAAATCGAATGGTCTTGGACAGTAAATGGTAAAGAATCACTCCTTTCCACTTGCCTCCAATGACCTCTAATGTCGCTTCGACGGGACATCCTGCGTGACAGTCGTATCTGGTGTGAGCCATGCATAGACTCCTTGAGTATACAAAAGGATACTAAGTACCCATAAAGTGTGTACTTACGCTTTGCTGATAGATAGTTTATTCTCACTACATCTTTACACCAATTGGACGTCGTGAGATGAGTAAAAAATTGACCATCGTCGGGAAAATAGAGGCGAACCCTGACAAAATAGAATTTGTTAAAGCGGAACTCTTGAAGCTGGTTGCGCCCACCTTAAAGGAAGCCGGTTGTATCCAATACGACCTCCATCAAGACAATGACAATCCAGCGGTATTTCTGTTCTATGAAAACTGGGACGATCGTGATCTGTGGCAACAACATATGAATAATACTCATCTGGTGGCATATATGGCGGCAACAGAAGGAGCCGTTAAGTCATTTACCTTGAATGAAATGACCAGATGCGACAACCCTTGACCCTCCAGGCGCATGCATTCAGCCCGATTTACCATCACCACTCCTGTCGGAGCACTCCCCGGTAGATGTCCTGCCATACCAGGGTGCCTAGGGCAGCGTCAACGCTAAAAACGGGGATGAGTCCTGTGATGCAGAGTAAAGAGCGGCTGTTCACATCGTTGAACTCTTTACGGGCCTCATCCTAAGTCTCAGTCTTGGTAAACCACCAGGTTGGGTACGGCAGGGTTTTCAACCCCCAATATGTTATCTGTTATGTGATGTCGGATCAGGGCTATTCTGAAATATCCTCAACTGGCAACCGTTAACCTCATTGGCAATCGCTGTTGCTGTAGTCTCTCTTTTAGCGCTATCCATCCGTCGATTGTTGTACCACTGGAGATCCACAATGAAAGCCGTAGCCTATCAATCCCCTGGCCCCATTGACCGAGCCGATGCTCTGGTGGATATTACCCTGGACACCCCTAACGCGGAAGGTCGCGATCTGCTGGTTAAGGTCGTCGCTGTTTCGGTGAACCCTGTGGATACAAAATTGCGCATGGGCAGGCCGCCCGAAGGCAGTGAATGGGCCATCCTGGGGTTCGATGCCTCCGGCATTGTGGAAGCTGTGGGGCCAGACGTACAGGACTTTAAACCGGGGGATGCAGTGTTTTATGCGGGGGCCTTTAACCGACCGGGTACGAACAGTGAGTATCACCTGGTGGATGAACGCATCGTTGGTCGGAAACCGTCTAGTTTGGACCATGCCGCTGCTGCTGCGTTGCCGCTAACGGCTATCACCGCTTGGGAAATGCTATTTGATCGGCTCCAGGTCCAACGGCCAACGGCTCAGGGAGGAAACATCATCCTGGTGATTGGCGGGGCAGGCGGTGTTGGCTCCATCACTATCCAACTGCTGCGGGCTAGGACTGACCTCACCGTTATTGCCACTGCCTCCCGTCCAGAAACCCAAGCGTGGGTGCGTGAGTGCGGCGCCCACCATGTGATTGATCACCGTCAGCCCTTGGCCCCCCAGGTGGCCGCTTTAGGTTTGGGTGCTCCCGGCTTTGTATTCTCCACAACCCAGACCGCCCAGCATTTGGCTGATATTGTCGAACTGATCGCACCCCAGGGGCGTTTCGGCCTGATTGATGACCCGGAAGCGCTGAATATTAAGCCGTTCAAGCTGAAAACCGTATCCTTGCATTGGGAATTTATGTTTGCGCGCTCCTTGTTTGGTACACCGGATATGGCAGAGCAGGGCAACCTATTAAACGAAGTGGCCAGGCTAGTGGATGCGGGGCAGATTCGTTCCACGGCTACCGACGTCGCGGGCAAGATTGATGCTGTTACCCTCCGTAAGGTGCATACCCTAATTGAAAGTGGCTCTGCCCGTGGCAAGATTGTGCTGGAAGGGTTTTGATATGTCCTAGGGAGTCTATTGTTGTCCCCTCAGATCCCTAGCCATGCATGGGGACTGGGGGAGGTTTTACCCTGTGCTTAGAGACTTTTATCCGCTAGACTCTCTTTATTCCTAGGTTCCATTTCCATCACACTTGTTTGTTATGCAATATGCCGATCTCCTCGCACATCCGGAAGGTGGCCGTTATCTTGAAATATATCGTTCGGGAAAAACAGTTGCGACTGACACCACCACCAGGGCTGCCCTCACCCATATTTACTTTGCCCTAGAGGCCCATGAAGTGAGTCGCTTTCATCGGGTGAGTAAT
>CALHGI010000079.1 GCA_938029995.1 uncultured cyanobacterium
GATAGGCACCCCCTAAACGTCGCACCTGCAGTCGACCGGCCGCATCCACAGCTTTAACCAATCCCCCAATCTCATCTTTATGGGCCGTAACGGCAATCGCCCCATCACTCGTCCGACCGGGAATTTTAACAACAATATTGCCAGCTTCATCCCGCCAATGGTCCACCCCCAAATTGTCCAACCACCGCTGGATATAGCGATCCACTTCCCCCTCTACACCACTGGGGGAATGACACAGCACTAACTCCCCTATCACCGTAAAAAATCGGTCTGCATCCCAGGCGTCCATGGTGTTTACGCCTCCGCCCGAGAGATCACCAAGCTCTGCACCAAATTCTCCAGCTTCTCCTCAGAACAACATTCAACCAATGCATCAAACACATCCAACAGTTTGGCCGCTTCATCACCGTGCATCGGGCTTAGGCCCCACACATCCTGCACCCAGTCTTGGGGAGCCGTTTCTTCAAAAATCATCCGCTCCAACAACTGTTTAGATTCCGCCTTTGACAGGGCCATGGGATTTACTCACAAATGCAACGGTTCTATCCTGACATAGCTTGGAAGCAGTCAGGGGCCACACCAGCCACACCCGAAACCACGTCCGTCTTCTGCCATGCCACCCAACCACGCCATCCTTTTCAAATATGCACGCTAGAATAGTTCAAGATTTTCGTACAAGGCAGTTAATCATGATCGATCTTTACTATTGGACGACACCCAACGGCCATAAAATCACGATTTTCCTCGAAGAAGCCAACGTCCCCTACACCATCCACCCGATCAACATTGGCCAGGGCGACCAGTTCAAGCCAGACTTTCTTAAAATTGCCCCCAACAATCGGATTCCTGCCATTGTTGACCAGGCCCCTACCGGCGGCGGCGCCCCCATCAGCCTGTTTGAATCTGGGGCCATTTTGCAGTACTTAGCCGAAAAAACAGGCCAGTTTCTACCCCCGGAACTGCGGGCCAGAACCGAGGTGCTGCAATGGCTCAATTGGCAGATGGGGGGACTGGGGCCCATGCTGGGGCAGAACCATCATTTCTCTGGCTATGCCCCTGAGAAAATTCCCTATGCCATCAACCGCTATGTCAAAGAAACGGCCCGGCTCTACGGTGTACTTAATCAGCGCCTGGCGGATCGTGACTATGTCGCTGGAGACTACTCCATTGCAGACATGGCCACCTATCCCTGGATTGTTCCCCATGCTAAGCAAGGTCAAGACCTAAACGATTTTCCCCACCTAAAGCGATGGTTTGAAGCCATGGCCACTCGCCCCGGCGTACAACAAGCCTACGCCCAGGCAAAGACGGTAAACCCTGCCCCCAAGGCATTTTCCGACGAAGAGAAAAAGCTTCTCTTTAACCTAGAGAAATAGGCCCCATGCCCATCCCATTAGACTAGCCAATGGACAGTATCAGTGGATTCCATGGGTGAATGGCCTCGAACTTGCCACAATGGAATGGGTCACTCTTCACGCACATCATGGGACAGGATCGCCTAGGGCAACTCAAACCCTCGCAGCTGCGGGTACTGATCGCCGTGGCTGATGGGGGTAGTTTTAGCGAAGCGGCCCTACAGCTACAGCTATCGCAGTCGGCGGTAAGCTATGCCATTGCCACCCTAGAGGAGGAACTGGGGGTGGTGTTATTTTCCCGTGGTCGCTATGGTGCGGTGCCCACCCCGGTGGGACAACAGATTGTTGAACGGGCCCGCCACGTCCTCCATTTGATTGCGGATATTTATCAACAGGCGAACTTAGCCAAAGGGTTTGAGGGGGGGCAGTTGCGCATTGCCGCCTTTCGCAGTGCCGCCACCCACATATTGCCGGAGGTGATCGCCCAGTATTGCCAGCGATATCCTGCGATCGCAATTACCATTGCCGAATATGACGACCGCCCCGACGTGGAAACCGATTTACGCAAGGGCAAAGCAGACGTCGGCATCACCTACCTACCCCACGCCCCAGATCTTGAAGCCTCAGAACTCACCCGGGATGAATTCGTGGTGTTGTTCCCCCCCGATGCCGTCTTGCCCCAGCCCCTGACCTGGGAAACCCTCACCTCATACCCCCTGATCATGGCCCCCGACGGCGATAGCTGCGATGCCATGGTGATCCACCATGGTCGCCAATACGGCGTAGAGCTAAAACCCACCTATCAAATTCGCTCCGATGCCACCATTGTCAACATGGTAGCCAAAGGTCTAGGGGCGGCCATTTCGCCCCGGCTAGCCGCCGAGCCAATCCCCAGGGGTGTGAAGGTTTGCAGCCTACCAGAGCCCTTCTACCGCATTATCTGCGTAGCCACCTTAGCCAACGCTCTGCTTCCCCCACCTGTCTTTGCCTTCTTGGAAATGCTCAAACTGGCCATCACGGCAGAGCCCCTACCCATTCCCCCACCCGAAAAATAGCCCCATAAGAAAAATCTCCCTCGCGCAATGCTCAGGAGATTAATAACAGGATATTTTGGAAAGCCGTTGACAGTCAAAACACCCCTAGCAATTACCATTACCTAAATGGATATAGTTCTAGTACCGGGGGTAGCAGAAGACTCTCTAAGAGGCCTTCACTGCTGTCAACAACTCTCCAGGTTTAGCGTTATGCATAACCTAACTTGTTTTATTGTCGCTTGACGAGAGCTTAAGGAGTATTTTATATTCCGGTTTTTATGGCCAATAAAATCTAGCCAAAAATCCTCAAAATCACTGTTCTCAGGGCTTTTAACCCGCCAAATAATCTTGTTATATAAGTGTTGACACGGACACAATCCGTACTAATGCGGACAAACCATTTTAACTGCATAATCAAGGAGAGAATGATCACGCAAGCGAATCATTCAACGCGTTTTAAGCCGTTGCTGATTTAGGGAATGAACCGATCTGGAAATGACGCGATACATCCGAATTTCGCAGATCAAATCATACCGAGG
>CALHGI010000080.1 GCA_938029995.1 uncultured cyanobacterium
ATTTTCCCCAAGTACTTTTCGATTAATTTCTAACGATTTTAGTTGAAAAGGTTCGGCGTCTTCATAACGACCTTGAGAACGATATAAAAGGGCCAAATTGTTCAAGCTGCTGGCCACATCCGGATGCTCGGCACCCAGCAGCTTTTTCCTCATCTCCAACGCGGCCACATACAGCGGTTCGGCGTCTTCATAACGACCTTGAGAACGATATAATTCCGCCAAATTGTTCAAGCTGCCGGCCACATCCGGATGCTCGGCCCCAAACCTTTCCTTGGTGGCGATCGTCGCCTGGGCGGCCCAGCCGATCGCGCCATCATATATTCCCTGGGCGTAGTAAAACATCGTTAGCCCACCAAAGGGCGAGAAAAAGTCTTCATCACTCAAACTGTCGGCCCAGCGGTTAATCACCTCCGCAATGTGGGGCACCACCGGGGTCATGGCCTGGGTCACGTCCTGGGTGGCACTCTGGCCAATCTGCTTAGCCAGCCCCACCATCAGCCCGCAGTAGCCCGTCTTCAGTTCTTCCCTATCCTTACGCTCCTCCAGCTTCGCTAAAAAGAACTCCCGCACCAGCTGATGCAGTTGATAACTGCCCGACCCTAGCCGCTGCACCAAACTCAGCTTCAGCAGCTCCCCATCCCGCACATCCTCCAGCTCATCCCGGTCATCCTCTTCCACTGTCGCCACCACCAACCCCCACGGCATCGGTGCCAGCCCAAACAAACTCAGCCAGCAGGCCAGCCCCTGCCCCTCTTCACTCAGCTCCTCCCAGCTCAGCTCAAATGCCTCATACACCCCCAGCTTTGCCGTCATCCCAGCCTGGGTCTGCTTAAACGCCTTTGCCTCTAGCTTTTTCCTCTCCAGCCGCTGCGCCAGCCGCTCCAGCGACAGATCCGGCTTATTCTTTAGAAAATACCCCAGCAGCTCCAACCCCAGGGGCAAATACCCCACCCGCTCACATAGGGCCTCGGCAATGGCCAATTCAGCATCAATGCGAGTAGTGCCAACCCCATCAACAATCTGCCGCAGCAGGTCCAGTGAGGCCCCTTTACTCAACAGATCCAGCCGAAAATCGTCTACCCCAGCCGCCAAGTTCTGCAACCGCGTGGTCAGCAATACCTGAAACCGCCCATCCGTCGGCAACAGCCCGTCAATATCCCCATAGTCCGCCACATCGTCATAGATCAGCAGCACCCGCTCTCCAGCATCCTGCCGAGGCCATCGGCTCCACACATAGCGCACCTGGTCTACCAGGTCTCCCTCCGGTTGGGGCAACCCCAGCACCGTCACCGCAAAGTTCACTAGCTGAGTCCCCACCTCCGCCCCGCGAGCGCTGAGCCAACACACCCCGCTGGGGTAATGGGTCTTATATTGCTGGGCATACTGCACCGCCATCTCCGTCTTACCGATGCCGCCCATGCCCTGCAAAGCGGTAATGGCCAAGGTCTGGCTGGTTTGCAGTTTTGCGTGCAGTGCTTTTAGCGTTTTATCTCGCCCCACAAATGTGCGGCTTCCCCGCTCCTGCAAATTACTGGGAATCCCGGTCACATCTGGAGACGGGGTCGGCAATATAGTTTCTTCAGGCAATAGCTCCTGCCATCGCCCATCCCGCTGATGAAACTGCCGTTGGGCTTCAATAATTTCAGGAATACACTCAGCAATGGTGCGTCCTAACACCCCACCCCCACCCATCAAAGAGGTCTCATCCCGAGTAAACTTGAGCATGCCACACACCTGCCCCGTCCCCCGGTGCAGCAAGGCTCCACCACTCATCCCCGGTAGCACATTGCCCAACGATAATTGCAGATAAGCTGGCTCATCCCCCGTCGTTCCTTCCATGGTCAACAACGCCGGAATTCCCTTCCAGGGCGTGCCATCATCGTCATACCGATAGGGATATCCAAAGGTGGAAATCTGATCTCCCACCTTGGGCACATCGGTACTTAGCAACACACAGGGCAACGCCTCCGATGGCTCAAACCGCAGCAGGGCAATATCTTTCTCGGCAAAAACTTGCTCCACGGTGGCGGTGGCATAGTCCTGCTTGTTTTTGTAATCGACTATGGCGGTGGCTGCCCCCCGTACTACATGTTCACAGGTCAGAATGTACCCCGGCGCAATAAAAAAGCCGGTGCCCACCTGGCCATTGTCAGGCACCGAAAGCTTGACCGTACATTGTTGTAGCAGTTCATCCATGGGGGGTTAGCGTAGATGTCGGCGGGCGGACCTGGGGCCGGACCCTAGGGGTTTTCTATAATTTTTCAAGCGGTAACGAGCGCATCCCTAGGGTTTTTCCCATTCCAGGGTAATCTCCAGGCTGGTCTTGCCGGTCCCCTTCGCCAACGCCGCCACCAAAAACCCTTCCTGCACCTCTATCTCCACACCAAAGGTCACACTGGCCTTGGTCGGTTGCGCCGCATTCACCGGCTTGGCAATGGCTTTTACAATACTCTCAATGGTGGATGTCACCCGCTCAAAGGACTTCTTTTCTCCCAAACCACCGCCCACATCTCGCCGTCCTGGGGGCGCATCAACTTTTACATACACCGTCGAACCGTCATCTAGCTCTACGGGCACTGTCTGGGTAGAAAGGGACATATACAAATCGGTAGCAACTTTCCTTGTTATAACGTTTCGATCGTTTTTCCCCTAACCCACTAGCAATATTTCGACAGACAGCTCCCAAGACAGATCTAACCCACGGTTAAATGCATGGGGCCATGGCCCCTATGACTTAATTGTAAAAGTCTGCCAAACATATGACTTCTGCCCCAACTATTTATGACTAAACCAGCTGTAGTATCCAGGGTGCATCCGTTAGCCTAGGACCCGTAAATGCTGTTTCAACCGCATCAGGGCTACCCCATGCTACTGCGATCCAACCTTGACCGACTGCTCACCTGCTTGGGCATTGTCGGGTTTATCATTGCCATCCTGTTTAGCCAGCAAGTATCTCCTAGCGCAGCCATTGACCTAAATGTCCCGCGCCAAACCATCTACCAAACCGCTGAAACCTACCTAAAAAGCCATAATCAGCACAATTTTAGTCAATATCAGTCCGTTCAGCGCTTTAGTGAAGACTGGATGGCATCGGTTTATTTACAACAAACCCAGGGCATTGCCGAAACCAATCGCCTAATTAAGGAAAAAAACCTACCAATTTATCATTGGGATCTCCGCTGGTTTAAACCTTCCCAGCAAGAGGAATTTTATATGTCGGTGGCGACAACGGGCGACATTATCAGCTATCAACACATATTGCCCGAAACCGCTGCGGGGGCTGAGCTTTCCCTGGACGCGGCCAAAGCCATCGCCGCCGCCTACCTGGAAAATGAACAGGGATGGTCGCTGGCGGAATGGGAGGCCTTGGACAATTCAACCATTCAACGGCCCAACCGGACTGACCATACCTTGCAATGGAAACGCAGGGACTGGTCCCTTGAGGGGTCTGAACTGCGCCTGACGGTGAGGGTGCAAGGGGACAAAGTCGACTCCTATAGCTATTGGCTCAAGATACCGGAAGCCTTTGGCCGCCAGTATCGAAAAACGAGGAATTTAGCCCGTTTCTTTTACGTCAACACCTCTAGCATTTTGTTTAATGGGTCCCTAGGGGTGGCCTGTTTGTTTTACCTGATCGCCCTGGCCCGTGGACAAATCAACTGGCGCTCGGGCCTAATCCCGGCCTTGATTGTTTTGACGTTCACGTTGCTATCCCAGTGGAATACGCTGCCCCTGGCCAAATATTATTACAGCACCACTGAAAACTACTACCTGTTCTGGGTTCAAGCGGGGTTTGACAGTCTTTATAATGCGGTTGTTCGGGCCATGCCAATCTATTTTCTATGGATTGGGGGCCAACAGCTGGCTAAACGGGTGTGGCCCCAGCAAGACATGATTTTGCCGCGCCATCCCCACCGGATTGCGGCTTTTACCCAAGCCTATTGGCGGGGGCTAATGTTGGCGGGCATTCGCATGGCCTACCTGGTGGTGTTTTACTTTATTGCCACCCATGTGTTCCAGGCATGGTCGCCCATGGGGGTCGATTATAGCAACCTGTTTTCCACGCCGTTGCCATTTATGAGTTCATTAAGGGGGGGCATTGTCCCGGCCATTAGTGAAGAACTGGAAGCTCGGCTGGTGGGGATTGGCATTATCTTATTGATTTGCCGTCATCGGTGGTTGGCCTTGCTTATCCCCGGCGTTATTTGGGCCTTTGCCCATTTAGGCTATGTGACTGAACCCTTCTATTTGCGTGGCATTGAGCTGTCGTTGTCGGCTGTTTTTTTATATGGCTTATTCTTTTTACGGTTTGGTTTGCTGACCACCATGGTGGGCCATTGCACCTATAACAGTTTGCTGGGGGCCATGTTATTGCTAAGGGCCCAGGATACTTATTTGGTGGGTTCAGGGCTATTGGTAATTGCCATTTTGTTGCTGCCCCTGGGGCCAGGGCTGTGGTGCCGGTGGCGGCAACCGAAGGAATGGCGCACGGCACTGCAGCAGAACCGCCTGCCGTTAGTGCCTGCGACAGCGGCCGACTATGAACAAATAGGCTCCCTTCCCCTGGGTACCGTGACCTTGCCCCCCCTATCGGACGGCCATGTCTTGCCCGCCGACTATGAAATCATGTGTCTAAAAGTATCGGATTCCGTTGTCGGTGTCAGCATTGCCCAGGTTGAATCCTCCACCCAGGCTGTTATTCAAATGGTGTATGTAAGCCCTAAATATCGCCGTTGTTACTATGGCAGCCAGCTGATAGAGGCGCTGGTACAACGGCTGCGGGCGCGGGGGGTGGTGCAGGTGGGTGCGATCGCAAAAACCACCACCACCCAACACAAACAATTTTGGGCAAACCAACATTGGCGAACCATGCACACCGTCCTCCAAGCCAGAAGCTAGCGGGCACCTAGCGGGCCAGCCAGCAGGCCAGGAGCGGGCACCTAGCGGGCCGCCCGCTCCCACAGCCAAGACGCCGACCAAAACCGCACAGCACCGTCCGCACTGGTGCTCATCAGCATCTTGCCATCATCCCCAAACTCCAGCCCCCACACGGCGCTCCGATGGCCCTTCAGGGTCTGCACCAGCTGATGATTTTGCGTATCCCATAGCTTCACCGTACGGTCATAACTACCACTCGCCACCGTCCGACCATCGGGGCTAAACGCCACCGAATACACCGCACGGCCATGGTCCGCAAACAGGCAAACGGGCTCCAACGTCTGCAAATCCCACAAAATTGCCGTCCTATCCTGGCTGCCACTCACCAGTCTTTGACCATCGGCACTAAACGCCAAATCCCACACCGTCCGCCCATGGCCCTGTAGCGTAATCTGCTTTATGGACCGATTCTAACGAAATTTGGCAAGTTGA
>CALHGI010000081.1 GCA_938029995.1 uncultured cyanobacterium
AGGCTTTGAGGGTGAAGCTGGCAAAGAGAATTAAACAAAACAAGCCAACGGCTTGCCAAAGCTTACCTAATTTCATTAGTCTCATCGGTTTCAATCACTCCTTATGGATATAACGTTTGGATAAATTGGGCATCGATTGTCTGGTTTGCCATAGATCTGGTTTGCCATACTGTTTTGCCATAGAGATATTGACCAGGATTAGGCCATATCAAGTTGGTACGCATCGGTAGCGGCCTGGGGTGAGATAAATCCTAATTTCAGGTCTTCACGCACCTGGTTGCGATCGCGTAAATGGGGGTCACCATAGCCGCCACCACCACCGGGCCTAAGGATGACGCGATCGCCCGGCTGCAGGGGCACATCAGCGATCTTTTGAGGCAGTTCTTCTGCCGTGCCGTCGTGGCGAATGATTTTGAAACGCGATGTACCACCGGGGTGTCCGCCAAAAATGCCGGGGGGGGGACAATCTTTCCGACTGGTAAATGCCGTTAACAGGCATTCAACCTCGACTAGAATCTCGGTCTCCAACGCACAGCCCCCGCGAAACTGACCAGGGCCACCCGTATCGGTTTTCAGCTCCCGCCGCAGATAGCGAACGGGAAAATTTTCTTCTTCTACTTCCACATTGGGAATCAAGGAATTACTGGAGGCAATACAAGATGCATGCCAGCCGTCCAACTGAGCCCTAGCCCCCCCGCCAGTACCCAAACCATCGAGCACATTATGGATAAAGGGTTCACCGGTTTTGGGGTGGGTACCTGAGAAAAACAGTGCCGCCCACATCATGGACCAGGTGCCGATACCCCGCTCGGGTTGTGCCTTGGATAGGGCCTGTAAAACCAAGTCATACACCCGCCCCCCGCCTTCTGTGGTGGACCCGCTGATGGGTGCCGGAAACCGAGGATTAAACAGACATCCTTCCGGGGCCGATACCGTAATCGGTCGGAAGAAGCCATGGTTTCTCGGGATTGAGGGGTCCAGAAACAGCATCAATCCCGCCCAGCTAGACGCCACCGTATTGGAGAACGAGGCATTAATAAACCCCGGTGCCTGATCGTCCGTGCCGTCAAAGTCTATGTGAATATCGGAACCGGTGATGGTTAGCGTCAAGCAAAGCTTGTAGAGACGGGGTTCATGACCATCGTGGTCAATATAATCAACGGCCTCGTAAACACCGTCAGGCAACTTCTCAATTTCAGCCCGAGCCAAGACTTCGGCATGATCCAGAATGTCATCTTGAATCTGTTTGAATTGGCTTGCACCGTACTTGGCCGCCACCTCAGCAATCCGTGCGGTGCCCCGACGCACCGTTGCCAATTGGGCCAAAATATCCCCCCGTTGTTGATAGGGGAGGCGCACCGCTCGGATAAACATATCCAGCACCGGCGTCTGTAATTCACCCCGATCAACCAGTTTAATGCCGGGGAAGCGAATACCTTCCTGGAAAACACTGGTCGCTTTGGGGGCATAGCCGCCAGCGGTCATGCCACCGAGATCAATCTGGTGGGCCGTACATCCCGAAAACCCAACCATTTCATCTTCAACAAAAATGGGGGCCAACAGGCTTAGATCCTGAGGGTGGGTGCCCCCCAGGTAAGAGTCGTTGATGATAAAAACATCCCCTGGCTGAAATTCCTCGGGTGAGCGCTGGATCACAATCTGTTGTAATGCCTGGGATACACCCCCCTGATGGTGGGGGATAAATTGCCCCATGGTCAGCAATTCCCCCTTGTAGGTGAAGGTGGAAACAGAAAAGTCCTGACATTCACAAAAGATAGATGTGTGGGCGGTTTTGAGCAGGGTTACCCCCATCTCTTGGCCGATGGCTTCCAGACGGTTACTGACAATTTCCAGCGTGATTGGATCGGTTTTTTTTGTAGTGTTTTGAGTAGACTCGAGGGGGGGAGCTGCAGCCATAGTAAGATTTGGGGACTAACGATGGAATGTTTAAGATGGAACGTTTAAGGTGGAATATTTAAGATGGAACGTCTAAGACAAATGGCCAAGGACTGTGGCTGATGGGATTGAAATTGGCTAAGGAAGCAAAATAATAAAATTTCCGTGGCGATCTATAGAGAGGGTCTGTGCTGGACGCACTACGATGGTGGTGTCATCTAGTTCGATAATGGCTGGCCCCACAAGCTGATGACCATAGGCTAAAAGATCACCGTTATAGACCGGCACCAACAGGTAATCATTCACCTCCTTGAAGTAAGCTTTCCGTTCCGATTTCAAGCAGTCTGCGATCGCAAGAGAAGACGATTCTTCCGTTTTGAACTGAGGTTTAAGGGTGGACCCCAGGGCCGTCAAGCGCACATTGACTAGTTGAATATCAGCCAGCTCATTCAAGTAGCCATAAACCTCCTGATACTGGGTTTCATAGGCTTGTTTAAGTGCATCTAGATCAAACCCTGTACTCCCTAAAGGCACCCGAATTTCATGGGACTGGCCGAGATAGCGCATGTCGGCCTGTCGCTGAAAAGACATCTGGTCAGGCGTGACACCAGACTTTTGCAGTTCTTGGG
>CALHGI010000082.1 GCA_938029995.1 uncultured cyanobacterium
TCATGGTTGAAGCCCTGCTCAGTAAGCCAAATAGAGACGGGGCCTGCTTCAACGATGGCACCGGCCGCCTCCACTGCAGTGTCTGGCGTTACGTTCTTTTCATCAGCCATTGGTTTTTCCCTCCGGTTGAGTCGCTTTCTCGGATTCAGGCAGGGTTACGGGCATGCCCATGGCCTGCATTAGTTCCTTGGGAGGAGCTTCACGGGTACCAGAACGAATATAGGTGCCTGTGAGAATGGGGTCCACCACGGTCATTTTGTGGGCACGAGTGTAATAGCGGTGGGTTTGCTCGAGAATGTCTCGCTCCCGCATGGACTCGTTGGCTATTTTCTTCCGTAGCTTAATGACGGCATCAAAAATAGCTTCAGGACGGGGTGGACACCCAGGAATGTAGACATCTACTGGGATCAGCTTGTCGACACCTCGTACTGCGGAGGGTGAATCGACGCTGAACATGCCACCGGTAATGGTGCAAGCGCCCATGGCGATAACGTACTTAGGCTCAGGCATCTGCTCGTAGAGACGGACAAGAGCCGGGGCCATCTTCATGGTGACGGTGCCAGCGGTAATGAGGAGATCCGCTTGGCGGGGGCTAGACCGGGGGGCTAAGCCAAAGCGGTCAAAGTCGAACCGAGAACCCAATAGGGCGGCAAACTCAATAAAACAGCAGGCCGTGCCATATAGCAGGGGAAATAGACTGGATAGACGGGTCCAGTTATAAATGTCATCAACGGTGGTGAGGATGACGTTTTCCGACAGTTCTTGGGTGACGGCGGGTGGAGCTGCAGGGTTCATCACCCGTTCGTTGTCACCAATGAGGGAACTGCCTGAGGGTGATTTTATGACCATTCCAATGCTCCTTTACGCCATGCGTAAACCAAACCAATCAGCAAAATTGCAATAAATACCAAGGCCTCGACAAAGGCCAGAACACCCAGTGTGTGGAAAGCGACTGCCCAGGGGTAGAGAAAGACGGTTTCCACGTCAAAGATAACGAAGACCAGGGCAAACATGTAGTAGCGGATGTTGAATTGAATCCAGGCACCGCCAATGGGCTCCATCCCTGATTCGTATGTGGTGCGTCGAGCCACCCCTGTCCCTTTGGCGCCTAGGAGCTTAGCGGCCCCCAATGCGGCAACGGGGATCAGGCCACAAATCATCAAAAATAGTAAGAAATACTCGTATCCGGTTAGTACAAACACGCGCGCTTTATGGTTTTCTCTCGGAGAACTTAATATCCCCTAGTTAGCTTACTTCTATTCTAGTCAGCTGTGTAGGCTAATCCTATCGGGATAGGGAATGCTAGCAATAAAAATATCTAGCGTTGTCCATAGATAGTCCAGGCAGCTGGATAATCCGATTACATTTTCCACGACGATTAGCCACAGTAGCCATCCATATCTGGAGAAGCAACTTGGTATGTAATAATTGTTAACATCAATGCTACCTGAAACCCTCCTAGATACCCCATGAGTACTGAGCCTGACGCTAAACCGGTGGTGGATACGCCCGAGGCCGAAGGGCCACCTGAAGGGCCACCCGCGCCACTCACCCCCTACGAGATGGATCGCTATGAATGCCGTCCCTGTGGCTATACTTATGAGCCTGTGAAGGGGGATGGCAAAGCAGATATTCCGCCAGGGGTACCTTTTTCTGAGCTGCCCATGAAATGGCGATGTCCAGTCTGTGGTTCTCGCCCCAAGTTGTTTAGCAGCATTGGACCGGCCGGTAAGCCGTCGGGCTTTAGTGAAAATCTGGGCTACGGTCTGGGGGTCAATGTGCTGACGCCCGGGCAAAAGAACATTTTGATCTTTGGTTCCTTAGGGTTAGCGTTCCTCTTCTTTATGAGTTTGTATGGCCTGAAATAGGCCTCAAATGGCCTTGGCCAGTCACATTCCTGGTTAGCCAGGATGTGTTCTCAGTCTAGCTTTCATGTCTCAATTTGTTTATTTGTCTTGAATTAGGTTAGAGATGCAAACGGTTTTAACAGGCTTTTTTAAAGGGCAAGTGGCCACCGGGCTAAAACGATTACTGTTGGTTGCGATCGCAATTCTCACCGTCGGCTGTACAAAGTTTTTTCTGCCATCCCTAGGGGCCAACCCTTGGCAGACCATTGCCCTAGAAACCGACTCCACATTTTCCGATGTGGCATTTACGTCAGACACTGATCACGGTTGGCTAGTGGGTAGCCGTTCCACCTTGTTTGAAACCATCGACGGTGGTCAGACCTGGGAGCAGAAAACCCTAGACTTGGGCGAACAGCGCTATACCTTCACCTCCGTCAGCTTTGTCGGCAATGAAGGCTGGGTCGTAGGTTTACCCAGTGTGCTGTTACACACCACCGACGGCGGCCAATCTTGGGCTAAGGTGCCCCTGAGTTCCCAGCTGCCCGGCAGCCCCCTAATGGTGACGGCCCTGGGCAAAGGAACCGTTGAAATGGCCACCGATGTGGGCGCCATTTACCGCACTGAAGACAGTGGCCGCAACTGGACCGCCTTGGTCCAGGCAGCCGTGGGCGTGGTGCGCAATATGACCCGTGGCGAGGATGGGCGCTATGTGGCCGTCTCGTCTCGAGGAAACTTTTATTCCACTTGGGAACCGGGTCAAGATAGCTGGCAGCCTCACAATCGCGATAACTCCAAGCGATTACAGAACATGGGCTTTACCTCTGGGGGTAACCTCTGGCTCATTGCCCGAGGTGGTCAGATGCAGTTTAGTCAGCCCGACGAAACTCCTGACGTGCCCAAGTACGAATCCTGGGGTGAGCCCGTCCGTCCTGAAATCGGTAGTAGCTGGGGCTTTCTGGATGTGGGCTATCGCACCGATGATGAAATGTGGGTCAGTGGTGGTAGCGGCACCCTGCTCATGAGCCCCGATGGTGGCGAAACCTGGTTAAAGGATGACCCCGCTGGGGATGTTCCCTCTAACCTGTACCGAATTAAATTTTTCGGTGCGAATCAGGGCTTTGTTTTAGGGCAGCGGGGCTATTTGCTACGCTATGCACCTGACAACGCCAACGTTTAAGTAGGATTAAATCCATACTTGAACGCCCCATGGGGAACAAAAATATGAAGAAATCCTTAATCGCCGCTTGATAGGGATATACCCTGTTCCCTATGATGTAACTAAACCCTTTCCACATCCAGAATTGTAGTTTTTCAGTTATGGAAACTCCAGGAGCTAACCTGGATGTGGCTCGACGCCTATTTTCTGTTAAGAGGAGACTGTGTAATGGCAGGTTCAACCGGAGAAAGACCTTTTTCAGACATTATTACGAGTATTCGCTACTGGATTATCCATAGCATTACTATTCCGGCACTATTTATCGCAGGTTGGCTGTTTGTGTCCACTGGCCTAGCCTAT
>CALHGI010000083.1 GCA_938029995.1 uncultured cyanobacterium
TTTAAGCCTGAAAGGCTTGTTAAGCCATGATTTAAATGAATCAGGCCATGACCTTAATTTTTAACAAACCCTAACTCCATGGGAACAGTCTATTAACAGCCATTTAAAATGGCCGAAATCCCTGTCAATCAAGGCATAAACTGTGCAACAAAGTCATCGATAAACTCAACTACAACGAAACACATTGCTAGTATTACATGCTTGTCTTCACATTGGATGAACGTTTTGTCAAGTTCAGATAAAGTATGCCGCTGTACCCAGGGTGCACAAGGCACATTGTCGCTGAAAGGCATAAGCCACAATGGCCACAGCCGATATCGTTGGGGGCCCATAACCCCACCCTAGGGGTGAATCAATCTTGGTCCAGTGACTTCTTCGCCTAATTTTGCTGGCATCTGTCCAATTGGTTAGGGAAAATAGATATTCCTGAATGCCTTTAACTACAACAGTTAGGAGCTGTTAAGAAACTACTTCACGGTTTAAGCCTGAAAGGCTTGTTAAGCCATGATTTAAATGAATCAGGCCATGACCTTAATTTTTAACAAGCCCTTAATCTGATGTGCCATCGACGTTGGCCGAGTTCCTCCTTGGAAAATATGTATTCCTCTATACCATCGTGTCTAAGCTGAATCCCTTTGCTTGCTTGGTTTCTTCCCCTTTTGAAGTATCGTTGCAAGGTAACTGACGAGACACTCAACCATGCAACCGGATGTGCTGGCCTTTGATTTTGATGGGGTGATTTGTGACGGGCTGATTGAGTATTTTCAGACGGCGTGGCGAGCCTATGGCAAACTGTTCAATCCGGAAAACTTGGAACCACCGGCTGGCTTAGCTGAAAGATTCTATCCGCTACGTCCCGTGATTGAGACTGGTTGGGAAATGCCCATGCTGCTGCGGGCCGTGATTGCGGGTAAAACCGATGAGGAGATCATTGCGGGCTGGCCAGATTTGGCCCTGCCTTTTTTAGAAGAGACTGGGCTAACTAAAGCAGTGGCCGCTAGCACCCTGGATGGTGAGCGGGATCATTGGATTTCCACTGACTTAGATAACTGGCTGGCCCAGCATCGATTTTATCCCCACATGCTGGCAATCCTGCAGGATTCTTTGGCAAAACGGCCCACCTATATTGTTAGTACCAAGGAAGGTCGCTTTATTCAACAACTACTCAAACAAAGTGGTGTCGCCATGCCCCCAGACAAGATTTTGGGTAAGGAGGTTAAACGCCCTAAATATGAAACTCTGCGGCTTTTAACTGCGGCGCATACCTCCAGTGCCCAGCCCCCCAGCCTCTGGTTTATCGAAGACCGCATCAAGGCTCTCCAGGCGGTGAAGCAACAGCCTGACCTAAACCATGTGGAACTATTTCTGGCTGACTGGGGATACAACCTGGCACCTGAACGCCAGACGGCCCAGGAAGATAATCGGATTCATCTGCTATCGTTAAACTCGGTAGTACAAAAGTTCGAGTCTGCCTAAGTAAAACGGATAGGCTGCTGGCCCATGCTGGATTTATCAAAAATTGCACAGCAAATGCAGGGAATTAGTAGTCACCTGGCCCAGGAGGCCGAGGCGGCTAAGGTGAGGATTGAGATCGCAACCCAGCTGCTGCAGCAGGCCCACCAGCAGCAGGCCCACCTGGTGGAAAAACTCCAAACCCATCGGCCCCAAATCGGCTTTGCCGCCGCCGAACCGGTTGAACCGCTGGACACTCGAGTGACTATCCAGCCAGCCCCCGAGGCCCATAGCGTCATCGCCACCGACGGCTCCCAAATCAACCCCAGCCACCACGAAATTGCCTACTGTTATTTGCTTAATATTGGTCGGGTGGTGCTGCACTATGGCCAGGGCCGCTTTCCCCTCCTAGATAGTCAGCCGGAGGTGATTTATCGCCCAGAGGATCTATACGCATCACGGCAGTGGGGCATCCGCACCGAAGAGTGGATGGGCCATCGCCGGACGGTGTCGGAATCGGTGGTGTTGGGAGAGTTGGCAGATCGGATAAACGACCTAGAAAGGGAAAAAGGGAAAACTCCGGAGGATGGACCCAGCCCAATGGCCCAACCCTTCCCTCAACACCGCCCCTCCAGCAAAAACACACGACAGTTATCCCTGCTCCAAAGACCGGCGGTCCCCACCCTAGCCATGACCGATGGCTCCTTAATCTATTGGTTTCTCGATCAGCTGCCGACCCCCGCCAGGGATCAAATTTTATTACCCATCTTGGCCGCGTGGGATCGTCTTAGGGAGGCCCAACTGCCCATGGTGGGTTACCTCAGCGCCTCACGCAGTAGCGAAGCCCTCAACTTTCTGCGGCTACAAAGCTGCCCCCATGACCAGCCCGATTGCCAACAGCATTGTGAAGGCCAAACCGACGGAGCCCCCTGCCAGGTCTTTTCCCCCCTGCGGGATGTCACCCTGTGGTCCACCCGATTAGAACCCGGCCAGCGGGGCCCCCTTTTCAAGAGCTCCGCCGATATTTTGCAGCTGTACGGCGACCACCAGGTCTATTTTTGCCATGTGCATGTGGGGGCTGAGATTGCCCGGGTGGAGTTTCCCGAGTGGGTGGTCCATGACCGCAAATTATTTGACGCCGCCCTCAGCCTTACCCTGGCCCAGGTGCAAAAGGGATTTGGCTACCCAGTGTCCTTGGCCGAAGCCCACAACCAGGCCGTGGTGCGCGGTGGCGATCGCACCCGATTTTTTGCCCTGCTAGAACAGCAAATGATCCGCGCTGGCTTACAAAATGTGGGCACATCCTACAAAGAAGCCCGCAAACGCGGCAGCATTGCCTAGGGGCGATGTCCGGAAAAACGGCATAAAACGTGTCCCCTTTACCAGGTTTCATCGGGAATTCTTTACCTAGACCTCGTGGTTAAACGTATGGTTTGTACGTTTTCGCAGACTGGTGTTCCCCTTGCCGGGGGCAAACTGCAATCCCCTTTAGATCACCCCTGACCCGATGCCTGTAGCTACTAGAACCGCGGCTGTGAACCCTTTACCTCAACCGCCCAGTCGCCATCTTTGGCACTGTACCCAAACCATCAATGCCCACAACAGCTGGATCCGCTCCATTGCAGTGGACAGTCAAGGCCGCTATATCATCAGCGGCAGCGGCGATCGCTCCATCAAACTATGGCACCTTGACCATGGCCAGCTACACCAAACCCTGCAGGGCCACCGCGGCTGGGTGAGAGCATTAGCCATTAGTCCTGATAATCGGCTGATCGTCAGCGGGGGGAATGACCACGAGGTCTGTGTCTGGAGCTTGGAGCAGGGGGCACAAATCGGAACCCTCAAAGGACACACCGATAGCGTTCGGGCTGTTGTTTTTAGTCCCGATGGTCAGTGGATTTACACCGGTAGCCAAGATAAAACGGTCCAGCGGTGGTCCGCCGCCAAAGGCACCTGGCAAAATACGCTCCTCACCCATCAACACTGGATTCGTACCCTTGTGCTCAGCCCCGATGGCCGTACCCTAGTCACCGGCACCCAGGACAAGGAAATCAACA
>CALHGI010000084.1 GCA_938029995.1 uncultured cyanobacterium
GAGCCCACCAACGATTTAGATGTCCAAACCCTAGGCATTCTAGAAGATTACCTAGAAGGCTTTAACGGCTGTGTCATTGTTGTCTCCCACGATCGATATTTTCTGGACCGTACCGTTGAAACCATATTTTCCTTTGAGGGGTTAGGCAAACTCAAACAATATCCAGGCAACTATTCGGTTTATTTAGACTACAAGGAAAAGGCCGACCAGGCAGAAAAGCTTAAGCAGGAAGCCGCCGTAAAATCCCAGAAAACTCAAAATTCAAAATCTAAATCCCAAAACGCTACCAATTCCAAAAAAGTCTCCTACAAGGAAAAGCGGGAGCATACCTCCTTAGAAGAGAAAATTCCCCAGTTAGAATTAGAAAAAGAAACCCTAGAAAAACAACTCTACAGCGATCCCCCCAGCGACTATAACGAAATGCAGGCCCTGTCCCAACGCTTGGCACAGCTGGATGCAGAAATTGAAACGTCGACCGAACGCTGGATGGAACTGGCGGAAAAAATAGATGATTAAATCCATCGGTGGAGAGGGATAAGCAAAGCAGTCGCTAGGCCCATGTTTCCCCAAGGATTCAACGGCCCCACTGAGTTGGACAAGAAAGCTTCCATTCTCAGGATGTATGTTGGATAAACACACATATCCTTAGGCAGATCATACATTTTCATACAGTCCCCACCCGTATATTCACGATACCCTCTGAGGTAATTAAGCTACTTCAGAAAGGGTGGACTGATGAAATCATTGGCAGGTCTGATTTAACAGACGCTGTCGATATTTTGTTATCTGAAGAGAGCCGCTAATGTTCATAAAAGACACATTTTTTTTTGGAAAACCACGAAAATGGCGCAATTAACCGGACAAATTCAAGGTACATCTACATCTGATTCCTATTTAGCCGAAATTTTAAGAGATGATGCAGTCATTGTTGATGACGTATTAACTGGTATTGCAGCTACGGACCTGATTCTCCACACATTGGGGGGTGCTGATACCATTGATGCCATTGTCGATCTCGCCCGAGTCACATCTGATGTGCCTGCAGTTGAAGGAATTGGCGTAGAGAATGCCATTATTACCACGGGCGACGGTAGCGATCGGCTGACAGTGGTCAGTAATGCTATTTCTTCCCTTTTTGATCCTACTGGTGGTGGAACCGGCACTGACTCAAAGAGTACGGGCTTGTTTGGCTCCAATATTGATATGGGAAACGGCAACGATGTTGTTAGTATCTCCGGTCTTGCCGTTGTTGTTAACGATGATATTTCCGATCCGTTTGCCGATGATGGCCCCAGTGTCTTGGCCCAAAGTTTTGGCGTGGTTGAGACAAAGGTTCGCCTTGGCTCCGGTAGCGATGAGATTTCCATCAACGTTGACGCCCCTGCGGTCAGAAGTAGCGGAGAGGTGGCCACTGCTGACGTGAGGGGTGTATCCCAGGGCAAAATTTTAGGGGAGCGTGGTGTTGACTCTATTTCCATTACGGCTAAAGCCACCGCTAGCGGACGGGATGGCGGGGTCGTGAGAACCTATGGTGCTGCGTTCGGTTCTACCATTGACGGTGGATATGGCCAGGATACGATTACCATTGAGTCTGAGACTAGGGGTGGCAATACTACCCAGGCTGTCGGGGTGGGTTTTGGTACCGCCGTTGAAGGGGCTGCTGGCAGGGATGTGATCACAATTTCTGCTAAGCATTTAGGTGTAGGTGACGACGTCAATGTTAAAGGCGTACTGCTAGGAGCCTTTGTCAAGGGTGGTACGGGGGCCGACATCATTGAAGTTAATGCTGAAGGTTCGGCTGGTCGTTTTGGTTCCGCGAATGTTTTTGGCATTGAGAAAGCCAATATAGATGGGGGTAATGGCAGCGATATTATCGATATCAATGTTTCTGGTGACAGTAATCCTTTAGCGAACTCTACCTACCTAGGTGTTTTCCAGGCCATGGTTGCCGGGGGCAACGGTAGCGATACGATTAATATCAATGTCACCGGTAGCACCTCCAATAGCAAATCGATTGGTGTGCGCCAGGGAACCCTAGACGGTGGTAAAGGCCGAGATACCTTTGTTGTTCAAGGTGTGAATTTCGACCTGGATGATGCCATTATTAGTGGGGGTGACGGCGCCGATGTGTTTGATACCGGCATTGGCCTGGCGCGCATTTCCGGTAATGGTGGTAATGATTTGATTAAGCTAGACTTTTTCAACAGTGACACCATGTCGATTGAGCTGTTGGGGAATGCAGGCATTGAAATTAGAGGGACCCAGGATAAACTGGGGAATATTAACACCTGGACCCAAACCATTACTGATGTTGAGCAGTATGAGGTTGCTGGTATTAGCTACAACGCGGCAGAGGTAGTGAGCCTACTGGGTTAGAGAGTCTTGCCCTAGCGCCATAAGACTCAAAGCTATCCCTAGGCAGTTGATTCTACAGATCGATTGTCTAGGGATAATTTATTTTGGAGGGTTCCTGTTTTGGATAGATCCAGATGTTCTGTCTGAATCCTTGGTAACCGTTAAGCAACAAATTCATGACTTGGGTTTGATGGGCTAAATTTTCGCAAAAATCGCTCCAGAACCTTGGTAATCGACTTGACTCCACTCAAGGGACGCTGACAAATTCTTATTGCCTTCTCAAAAACTCTACGTCGGGTACGAGGGGATCTTTGACGACACCAATTCCTTCGTAGCCCCACCGCTCTAACATTTGCTTTAGCTGCGTTCCAGTGATGGACTCCACGGCAAAGCGGTTGGCCACTTCCGCCGCATGTTGATTGACGTAGGTGAGGGCTTCATAGTCCTGATTAAACAACATCAAAAAGCCCTTAGACTCTTCTGTGTTGCGGGGCTTGGCGGCTAGGTATTGGCCATCCTGGGTGGAGCGGAGTAAATAGTACGATTTGGTGAACATAACACCGGAAATAATGTTGTTGCTAGGCTAGGGGAAAGGTCCCTAGTGGATCAGATGTTTGGCCGACAGAATTGTTTAATCTGCGGGCATAATGGCGCGGTGAATCCAGTTTCTGTCGGAGGTGACTATTAAGTCCATGGCTAAGTAGGGAAATGCATCCTGGAGTTGTTGGTAAAGCTGTCCTCGCATTTTATCTACCTGGGCGATGCCATATTCGTTGGCCTGTTGCTCGTTTACTTTAACGTACACCTGCACATAGATTAGCCGTCCCGTCATCAGGGGCCGTAGGTGATAATCTTCATGGGGTAAGGGGTCTAAGACATCGCCCACAATGTCGCATACTTTTTGTCGCAGTGGATCTGCTGGGGCTTGGCCCATGATCTGGGCCCAGTTGTCCCGTACTGTTTGGATCGGAATCGGTAGGACGAACAACACGAGCAAAATGACTAAGGCCGGGTCAGCATAGGGGACGAGTTCTACAAAGGCGCTATGTTGCAAGATGAGCACCAGGCCAAATGCGATCGCAACGGCCCCACTAATTAACCCATCGATCAGCCAGTTTTTGGCATCCACATCCAGGATGGGCGAATGGCTGGTTTGGGCATAGCGATATTGCTTCCAGGCCAGGATTAGGCAACCGGCGGCAGCTGCGATCGCATACCAAATCGCCACCCCCGCCTCAATCGGTCGCCCCCCATTCAAAATCGACTCCACCGACGAGAACAGCGCAAAAATCGCCACAATGGCAATGACCAACCCCTTCCCCAGGTTTAAAAACGGCTCAAACATGGCATAGCCAAAGGGAAACTCCTTGTCTTCTGGTTGGTATAGCAGACGCGCCACCCGCAACGACAGGAGCGAAATCGCCAAGTGAATGCCAGAAAACACCCCATCAAACAAAATCGCCTCGGATGAGCTGATAACGGCAAAACTAATCCCCAACAGCACCATGCCCGCATTGCCCAGGATGGTGAGTTTAAGGGCCCGTTGTTCTAGTTCCTGATGGTGTGTCATCGGTAATTACCGTAGCGACAACACTATCACCGTAGTGAACCCCCAATACCCCCGTCAATTTTTATCCATCCAAAACATGATCCATGGCTGGGGCTAATAGCGGCCCTTAAACTCACGGAAGACATACATATTAATGGCTGCCACCACAAAACAAACGATAAAAATCAATACCCGGATGCCATAAATAGGGTCATTAATCAGCTGACC
>CALHGI010000085.1 GCA_938029995.1 uncultured cyanobacterium
ATACTTTCTTTTCCAACTCGGGGGAGATCCTGGGAAACTTTGTTGAGTCTGGACAGCTATGGGCATTACTGATTGGGATTATCCTGGGCTACGTAGTTCGGGGGATTACGACTTACTAGCCCCGTTTTATTACTCCATCGCTTACGACCCACCATGGGGTAATCTCGGTCAGCGGGTGCCGATGAATCGGCACTTTTTGGTTTTAATTGTAGGAGTTTTAGGATTTGAGTACGTCATCCACCCCCTGGAGCCAGCGCTTTGAGACCGGATTGCATCCGGTGATTGCTGATTTTAATGCCAGCATCGGGTTTGACATGGCCCTATTGGAATATGACCTGTCCGGGTCCCAGGCCCATGCCAAAATGCTGGCTCAGGTGGGGATTATTTCGGCTGATGAAGGTCAACAACTGGTGGATGGCCTGGAAAAAATCCGCCATGAATATCGTCAGGGGTCGTTTACCCCTGGAGTGGATGAAGAGGATGTTCATTTTGCGGTGGAGCGCAGGCTGACTGAACTGTTGGGTCCCTTGGGTAAAAAGTTGCACACGGGACGCTCGCGCAATGATCAGGTGGGGACGGATACTCGATTGTATTTGCGATCGCAAATCCACAGCCTCCGCACCCTACTCAAGGACTTCCAAAGGGCTTTATTGGCCCATGCGACGGACCACGTAGAAACCCTGATTCCCGGCTATACGCACCTACAGCGGGCCCAACCCCTCAGTTTGGCCCATCATCTGCTGGCCTATGTGGACATGGCCCAGCGGGACTACGAGCGCCTAGGGGATGTGGCCAAGCGGGTTAACACTTGTCCATTGGGGGCAGGGGCCTTGGCTGGCACCACCTTGCCCATTGATCGCCAGTACACGGCGGACCAACTAGGGTTTGAGCGGATTTATTCCAACAGCTTAGACGCCGTCAGCGATCGGGACTTTGCCATAGAGTTTACCGGGGCCGCCAGTTTAATCATGGTGCACCTATCGCGCCTGGCGGAAGAGGTGATCTTCTGGGCTTCGGAAGAATTTCGTTTTGTCACCCTTACCGACAGCTGCTCCACTGGATCGAGCATCATGCCCCAAAAGAAAAACCCCGATGTTCCTGAACTGGTGCGGGGTAAAACCGGACGAGTGTTTGGCCATTTGCAAGGGCTGCTGACCATGATGAAGGGGTTGCCCCTAGCCTATAACAAGGACCTACAAGAAGATAAGGAAGCCTTATTTGATACGGTCAACACGGTGCATGGCTGCCTACAGGCCATGACAATTTTGCTGCACCAGGGCCTAGAGTTTCGCCCCCAGCGACTGGCTGTGGCTGTGGCTAGCGACTTTTCCAACGCCACCGATGTGGCCGACTACCTAACCACCAAAGGAGTGCCGTTTCGGGATGCCTACAATTTGGTGGGCACCGTGGTTAAAACGTCATTGGCCGCTGGCAAATTGCTGAAGGATCTCACCCTGGAGGAGTGGCAGGCGATCCATCCGGCCTTTGAAGGGGATATTTATGATGCGATCGCACCACGACAAGTAGTTGCCGCCCGCAATAGCCTAGGCGGAACCGGATTTAACCAAGTCCGTCAGGCCCTCACCCAAGCGCAAAAATTAGTGGAGAGTGATGGTTAACCCATCACCCGATATGGGTCGTTTCTAGCGATACCTAGAATCATTCCAGTCATAGCTCGACGACGACACAGAAGAGGATGTCGGAGCCTGATACTGGTGCCGCTTAGGGCGCCAGGAGGTTTCACCATAGGTCCCCGGCCGCCATCCCTTAGCATGGTGCTCTGGATTGTGGTGACTAATCCTTTCATCCACCGTCGGCCCACAGGCTGCCGTAGCATAGGACTCAACGTCATAGGCTGCCGCATAAGGTTCAGCATGATCAGCCACAGTATCGGCAGCTGGATGCCCACCTGAGTAACGATCGGAGTGCCGATCTAAAGCCCCTCGCCTCGCGGCCCCAGCCCGCTTACACTTACGCAACAACGAATCCCAAGTCAGGTGGGGCTGCCCCAAAGCAGCTCGAAACTGCTCCAACAAAACCGCATTTTCCGACGGAGCCGACGGACGAGGGGCCAGAGGCCGGGCGGCGCGCAATGGATCAACCTGAACAGCCGCGATCGCCTGACGCACCGCACCGCGAATATCCTTCGCCAGGTCCTGCTTAGCCTTCTGATACTGACTTTGCCAACCTTTCTCACTGGCCGCATAAAGCGATGGCAAACGATTTAAGGCATAGGTCTCCACCTCAATCGCTTTGATATACCTAAGAACGCGCGTGGGCAATTGGCGCAACTGATGCTCCACCTCTTCCGCCACCAATAGTTCCATGACATTAATGTATTCCCGCGAGGGAGATGCTTTCACATTAATCATGGTATTGCCACCTACTTAACAACAAGCCCGACATAACGTCGTATCAATTTGATCGACTTGGCATTGATCGACTAAGTCAATGGGACCCGTATCCATGGGACCCATAACTGCAGAAGCCAATTAACACTTCAGTATTCAACTTCACCGCTGAATACTGGCACCTACATATTGGTGACACGCAGAAAACGAACCAAACATGGAGGAGAAGGACAAGCTCGAAAAACAAGCCTCAACACCCAGGAAATAAATTCAAACCTTACCGCGACTCTCCGGACTGCCTTTCGCAAACCAAGACGATCATCGAGGTGAAATCATCATGACATTCCCAAACGCTCGTAACTACGGAACCTTATACAGGGGGTGTTACACCCTACCAGTATAACTATTGAGCCGCAAAATCACGATGCAATTTTTAAATAGCCACTTTTCTTAGTAAATGCAAAAAACACTGCACAAATGATGATTTATACAGGTAATTAATCAGAGGTCAATCTAACTGAGTTATCCTAGGCTTGAATTCATCCCAAAAAGTATTAATTACTTAAATTAAATACATATACGGCTGAAATTCCAGACCATTTGCCGGGGATCAATGTGTAGCTAAGCCTTATGAAGAGAGGACTGAAGTGCTTAAAAGCCTAGTCTTCAGAAACTAACTTTAGATCACAAATTTATTACTTCTTTTAGAGAAAAAATCTCAAGAACTATCTTGATGGACGTTATTACGTATCGCCAGATCAAGCAATTCAATCACGTTTTGTCATCAACTTAGAACGGCAGATCAAATGCTCGTTAAACCATCCTATAGATCTTGAAAAAACCTTATTGAAGGTCAGTGATCGCCCAAAGAATAGATACAAGTAAATCTAGGGATCAGTACCGCACAGTTTTAGGACAAAGCCCCTATCCGTATATTCACGTATATTGACCGTTCGCCCTACCTAGGGGAGAAGACACGGCCTACGGCAGAATTCAGCGATCATCGATGGCCTGACCCAGGTGCGCCAAGCCATATATTATGCAACTCCCCAGCACGGGGACATTAAATGCCTTTAGGTCTGGAATAGGCTGGTGTGTGCTGGGGATAGGTTGGACTGGCAAATCGGATTACAGCATCCATCAGTTGGGGAACAAACTGATGAGCCCACAGAGCCAAGTGGCTCTGCCAGCCAACGGTAATTTCTGAATTGCGGGATTTAAGACCACTGATCAAACCTTGAGCCACCTGGTCAGTGCTTAGGGGCATCACTCCACGGAACAAGTTAAACTCTCGCACCATATCGGTATCGGTTAGGGAAGGCAGCAGGGTGACCACGCGCACATCATGGGGGGCCAGTTCATGGCGCAGGGCTTGGGTAAAGCCAACAACGGCAAACTTAGTAGCCGAATAGGTGGCCATGGTGGGGGCCGCCACTTTCCCCATTAAGCTGGAAACATTGACAATGGTCCCTCGACGACGGGAAGCCATGCGCCGTCCCACTAGCCAGGTAACGGTATAGAGTCCCATTAGATTAGTAGAGATTTCTGCTTGGGCTTGACCTAGACTACTTTGCAGAAAGTTGGACTGGGAAGCAATGCCCGCACAGTTAACCAGAAGATCAAACGGGCCATAGTCATTCCACGCTTGGGCAACGACGATGTTGACCGCTTTCGATTCGGTCAGATCCACCGATAGGGGAATCGCCTGGGCTCCATAGGTCCGAATTTCTGCTGCCACTTCCTTGAGTTTTTCTAGGTTACGGGCAATGAGCAATATGTAGCTCGCACCCTGTTTAGCGAGTTCAATGGCGATTGATCGGCCAATGCCGCGTGAGGCTCCGGTGACCAGAGCCGTCTTTCCTTTCATATCCATATAAAAAATCTCCGAAAGCATCTGGCACCATGACCATTCGAAGGAATCATGGCAACCAGAACTGTACTGATGTCAGAATATTTGCTGGGGGTGGGAACCTAGAGAGAGTCGCTACGCTTGCTGAAACACTCTAGGCGTAAATCATTGCTGATCATTGGGGTGAGCCAACGTTCAGTCTATTGACGAGTCGTTGTAACAACCGTCACAATTCTTCTCCAAATCGTTGACTGAACAGATGAATCGTATATTGACCGTGATGCATGGGTGATCATTTCAAACTGCATCACAAACAATTCATGGACAACACCTTAGCAATTGGAAACATAAGCTGCAACATTTATTTAGGAAGAGCATGACATTTCAAGCCATACAAATAAGATTTGATGGCTACATCCCTTTACTGACAAGGGTTTTCTTGACTTTGGCTAATTGGAAAATTTATTTAAAGGGCAGGAATGGGCTCTTTTCTCATAAATGGGTTGTTTTGGGATACTATTATCTGAACCCATTTCAGCGAAACCCTTTCCAGGAAAGGGATTAGCCTATTCTTAAAACTCTCATATATCTTTTGGATATTGCCTTAGGGGGAATGCCCTACGTGTTAGAAAAACGGAGAAGATAGGTAATAGTTCGGAGACATGAACTGAACTAATCTTGGTTTCATGAGAGAACGTTATTTGACAATGACAATAGTATTTTTAATAGCAATATGGTGATGGAGATCACGGATGGTGTGAAATGCAGTCTTTGATACAGGGGGCATGTTAGAACAGCGTCCTGCCTAAGATTATCTCTTTGACTGGGTCCCCTAAGGAACAAGACATGCCATATTTTCCATGGACACAAGATCCGATTTTTATTTCTCTTTTAATCAATAACAACAACTTTAGAAAGAGTCTTCCCATGCTAGTTAAACTAGGCCCATGCAATCTCTACAAAAGACAATGAGAGCGGAGTGACTTATTGATTTTCCCATTAGCCTTCTTCTATTGAGTTTAATATCTGTAGAGATAAAACGCTTTACCTCCGGAGAAATAACAGAACATAGTTTTACAGATCTAGCGTTGCTGATCCTCGGGAT
>CALHGI010000086.1 GCA_938029995.1 uncultured cyanobacterium
GCCGGGGTCCACGGCGGAGACATTGTTGTCCAGGGTGATATTAAGGCCCTACTCAAGAGTAAAGAATCCCTCACGGGGGCCTACCTGTCTGGGCGCATGGGCATTGACACACCAGCGGAACGGCGACCGGGCAACAACCGTAAGTTGCTTATTCGCAATGCCCACCGCAACAACCTAGAGAATATCGATGTGGATATTCCCCTGGGCAAGTTTGTTTGCATTACCGGGGTGTCGGGCTCTGGCAAGTCCACCCTCATTAACGAGCTGTTGTATCCAGCGCTGCAACACAACTTTGGTAGCAAAGTCCCCGAACCCAGCGAGATGGAACCCATTAAGGGCCTAAAAGCCCTAGATAAGGCCATTGTGATTGACCAGTCCCCCATTGGTCGCACCCCCCGTTCCAATCCCGCCACCTACACTGGTGTGTTTGACGTAATTCGCGATCTGTTTTCTGAAACGATCGAAGCCAAAGCCCGAGGCTATAAGCGCGGCCAGTTCTCTTTTAATGTGAAGGGGGGCCGTTGCGAAGCCTGTGGTGGTCAGGGGGTGAACGTCATTGCCATGAACTTCCTGCCCGATGTGTATGTGCAGTGCGAGGTGTGCAAAGGCGCCCGCTATAACCGCGAGACATTGCAGGTGAAGTATAAGGGCAAGACCATCTCAGATGTGCTCAATATGACCTCTGAAGAGGCGTTGCACTTTTTCGAGAATATCCACAAGGCGGCCAATAAGCTACAGACCATGGTGGATGTGGGCCTGGGCTACATTCGCCTAGGGCAAACGGCTCCTACCCTGTCCGGTGGTGAAGCCCAGCGGATGAAGCTGGCGTCTGAGCTGGCCCGCCGGTCCACAGGGAAAACCATGTACCTGATTGATGAACCCACTACGGGACTGTCGTTTTACGATGTGCATAAACTGCTGGATGTGGTGCAGCGCCTGGTGGACAAGGGCAATTCGGTGGTGATGATTGAGCATAATTTGGATGTGATCCGTTGCTGCGATTGGATTATTGACCTGGGTCCGGAAGGGGGGGACCGGGGTGGTCAAATTATTGCTGAGGGGACTCCGGAAGAGGTGGCCCAGGTGAAAAATTCCTACACTGGGCATTATCTACAGCACGTGTTGGAACAGCATCCTCCTAGAGAATGAGTTAGTAGGTACGGTCATCTCTTCGGGAACTATTAAGGGAGCGCACATTTTCCGCAACATCCCATTGAAAAATCATGTCCCAAGACTATTCCCGAACCCACAGTAAACGTGATAAATCGAATAGCACGTCAAACCAGGGGATGTTTGCCCAACGCCCCTTTGCTATTCAAACTGATGACGTATCGAATAGTACATCAAACCAAGGGATATTTACCCAACGGCCCTTTGCTGTCCAAACTAGATTAGACGGACCCTTGCAAGGAGGAATGTTTGCTCCACGGCCTTTTGCCCCTACTATCCAGACTAAGTCAATTAAGGATAGAGTTAAAAGCAAATTTCGGTCTCTATTCGGTAAGAGACAAAATGAGGATGAGAGATTTCAGGGATCTAGGCCACGGCGCATAGCCGTCTATGAAAATGAGACAGAACATCGCGAAACCAGTGATGAACTTGTGGGTGAATTGCGCCCTCTTAATCCTCGTGGCAATGCTGGTGTAGTAGGTCCTTTTGATGATAATGATCAGGTCGGCAATACTGACGTTGAAGGCGAAGGGGAATATACGAAACCTGTGGGTGAATTGCGCCCTCTTAATCCTCGCGGCAATGATGGTGTAGTAGGTCCTTCTGATGATAATGATCAGGTCGGTAATACTGACGTTGAAGGCGAAGGGGAGTATACGAAATACGATGATGATATTGATGAGTTCTATGAGCCGGGACCGTCTAACACACGTGGTGATCAGGATGAAAAACAGATAGAGGGCGACGGTGAAAGGCCTAAAGAGGAGATACAGATAGAGGGTGAAGGTGAGATACAGATAGAGGGTGAAGGCGAAAAACAGATAGAGGGTGAAGGTGAGATATTTAAGCCCAAAGGTGAGAAAAAACACCCCAGATTACGATCTTATAGGAAACGCAATGAGTAAACGAGTATGAGCATGGGAGTGAGAGGAAAACATCACACAGCCAGAGACATAGATTGGGGTGAAACAACATCGTTACTCTTGCTGCTTTCTTTAGTTTTAACAACTCAGCTTTAATCATAGCTGGGCTGGGCAAGTGCCGGGTTTTTGGACTGGGTATACGGGCTTACCTAATCTTATAGAAACCCGACACTTGTCATTAATCGGCTAACTAGGTGGAGGTTTCGCTATCAGCAGGGATCTGACCTTCGAGTTCGCCAATGGCGGCGTTGATGGCAGCTAGGTGGACCTGCATGCGATCGCGACTCGCTTTCAGCCATTCCAGCCTCATTTTTTGGCAGTTGGCATAGAAACTAGCATAATCGCCACTGGTACATTGACCGGAAGCAGATGAATTGCAGAAAGGGAAGAACATGGCAGTAGCTTATGCAAGAAGTACATCCATAAGCTAACAATTTTCCTAGAAAGATGGAACGATGAACGGCCGTTGATTATTTATCATCTGGCGTCCATCGTTTATCCCATGGGTAATCGCTGAAAGCTTTATTTAACCAGGGCTATGGGCGCAGCCAACTGCTGAATGCAGGCAGCAGTTGGCTACAGGGGATAATTTCATCAATTAGGTATAGGCCCCTCCCTGACCGATGAAATCATCCCGAGGCTCAGCCATGGCGCATGCTTAGATGCTAAAAGGATCAGCACCCGCCAGATAGTTCTGTTCAACGTCACTGGCGTCAAAGGCTTGGTTGTAGACTGCCACCAGGTCATAACTCCCCTGCCAGGGCCGACTCCTATCTAACTCATTGGCCAAGGCAAACCGATACCCATCATTCCAAGTGGAGAAGTCTCCATCAATGGTGTTGAACCCCACTAACTGATTGTCAAAGTAAAGGTGGGCCAGCCCATTGGCATCACGGGAGTAGACAACATGGCTGAGTTCTGTTTTTGCCTGTGCGCCGCTGGAAGAGACCGTTTTACCCACCCCATTGGTGCCCGTAGTGGTGGTGCGTAACCGGGCCTGGTAGTCATCGCCTTGCTGCCCCAAGGTAAAGTTTCGAGTCCCGACATTGGCGGAGAGAGAGGCAACCCTAGCCGGTCCACTTTGGGTAAGGTTATCGGGAGTAATCCACGCTTCAATCGTGAGCTCTTGAGTCTGTGTAATGCCATCAATCAGCTTAGTCGCCGCCTGATTAGACGCAATCAAGTTGGGTGCATTAACTGCCAAGCTACCGTCTCCCCAGTTGACACCAGTCAGGGTGTCGATTTGTAGATTAAGCGGATTACCCACACCCGAAACATCAAAGACAGTGTTGCCGCTACCTTCATCAAAGGTGTAGAGACTGAGCAGGCCGTCTTCCACCCGGTCGCCGCTATTTCCGCCGCCATTGTCTGCCTGAGTCACCGTAACATTGACGGTGGCCGTATCG
>CALHGI010000087.1 GCA_938029995.1 uncultured cyanobacterium
GTTGCCGCCGCCAAACCACATGGAGTATTGCAGGATCTGGGCTAGGAATGAAATGGCCCCGGCAATGGTGGCGGCTACGGCCTGGGTGAGGGTGTCACGATTCATGATGTGGCTGAGTTCGTGGGCGATGACACCTTCTAGCTCATCGGTGCTCAGCATGTTCATGATGCCTTGGGTGACGGCAACGGCCGCATGCTCCGGGTCACGACCGGTGGCAAAGGCATTGGCTGAATCGGTGGGCAGGATGTACACCCCAGGCATGGGGATATCGGCCTTTTGGGCTAGCTTTTCCACCATGGTGTACAGCGCTGGCTCTTGTTCTTTGATGGCTGGCTGGGCCTTGTGGGCGGCTAGGGCAATTTTATCGGAGTAGAACCATGAGCCCAGGTTGGTCATGGCTGCGATCGCAATGCCAATAATCACTCCACCAGTACCACCAATTGTGTAGTAGCTAATACTAATGAGTAAGGCACTGAGAACGCTTAGTAATGCGAGAGTTTTAAACTGGTTCATATTATCTCAACTCTTTGATTTCGCCATTACGCTTATAGTACTGAGAAAAGCAAAAACGGTACAGGGATGGCAATCCGAACCTATAACCGAACATTTAGGGGAAACCGTAATGGGCGAACTACGGTTGTAGATCCTTCTAGGGCTGTAGGTAAATCTACCGTTTTATGTGGGGGGTGCCGGTTGAAGGATTAAATTTAATTGCGCCCGCTAATGCCGCTGCCAATTGTGCCCGCCAATGGCGGCGCTGCAGTCATATTGATAAGTCATATATTTTTGGAGTTTTTATCTGTGGTAAAACGATGGGGAATGGCCGGATTAGCCCTCCTAATGGCAGCCCCTGTTCTGGCGACTATTGCAGTACCGTTGGCTGCCCAAGAGCCATCGTTTGAACAACCGGAGACTGCTGGCGAGGCAGCGCCAGTCGAGGATGTGTCGGTGGATGAACCGGCCGCCCAAGAGCCCGTGGTGGTGGAGCAGTTACCGGCAGCAGAGGCGTCGGATGCTGAACCTTCGGAGGATGCTATTGAAGGGCCATGGGATGGATCTTTGGATCCGTCAAGCGATTTTCCTGGGGAGCCGCCCATCGATGTGACTGAGCTGCGGGCTGCTGTGGCGGAAATTTTGCCCACTACTGCGCCCCCCCCGCCTAGCATTACGGATATTTTGCCTGCCAATACCCCCGCCGCCATGATTGTGAATACCCGCGATCAGGCTTGGACAGACCTTAATCGGTACGCGCTGTTTGCCCAGTTAAGTGAGGTGTTTGGGGTGGGGCCCAGTCCCCAGGCATTGCCGCTGCTGCCCTATGGCATGGACTATGGCGAGGATGTGCAGCCCTGGATTGGGGATGGAGTTGCGATCGCGCTGCTACCTGTGCCCAGCACCCGCACCATCGACCCCGTCGAACGCTCAGTCACCATCGTCCCCATCGGTGATGCTGCGTCCTTCATCGACTTTATTCCCACCTTGGCGGAGGCCCGTCAGGCTCTTCCCGAGCCCACCTCCTATCGCACCTTTCCCATCTGGCACTGGCCCTCCGAATTTGTTTCCTTCGAATCTACTTGGGACGACTCTTGGGGCGAATTCCCTGAAGAAGACGTTGAACTCAAAGAATTTCCCCCAGTCCCCCCACCGTCACCGTTCTCTCCCCGTTCCTACCGGCCTGACCCCGACCTGCCCTACATTTACTTTCCCGACGGCAACTACTCCTCCGATGGCTACACCCTGCCCGGCTATGCCGTTGCCCACCTTGGCAACTATATTGTTATGTCGGAGAACGTTGACAGCCTGCGGCAATGGATCGAGTACCAGACCCAAGGGGCGCCTACCCTCACCAGTAATGCCAGCTTTGAAAAGACCCAAAGCCATCCCGAATCCGCCAACAGTTTGGCCACCGTCTATGGCAATGTCGGTGAACTGATGAACTTTGAATTTAGCAATCCATTTCAGAGTTTCGGTCTCCCACCCATTCCCCAACCCAGCCTCAGTGAACGGGCTGCCATGTCTTCATTACTCAGCAACGTCACCTTTGATGCTCTGGTCTATCCCCAGGAAAAAGGATTGCACCTCGAAGCCCACCTCTATACTGAGGGGGCACTGCCGCCGTTGCCCCCATCCCCCAACGCCGATCACTCGATTTTAGGCATTATTCCAGCCGCCACCTACTTCATGGGGAGTGGTTACGACATCGGTGGCTTTTGGAATAATGTGTCGTCTGCCTTTTCCTTGAGTGACGTGACCGGTGGGTTGTTGGAAACCGCCCGCTCCCTCGTTGCTCTCACCACCGGCCTAGATTTAGACAGCGATATTTTGAGCTGGATGGATGGGGAGTACAGTCTCTTTCTCTTTCCTAGCCAGTCAGGATTGTTGAATTCATTTTTCCCAGGGGTGGGTTTGGAAGGGGGCGTGTTGCTAGAAACAAGTAACCGTGAAGCCGCCGAAACCGCCCTAGCAGCATTAGACGCCGTGGTGGGAGATGAGGTGGCTTTACCTGGAACCCTGGCAAACTATCCTGTGGTTAACTGGCAGTACGATGTCACCTCCGATGGGGTGCCAGATAGTGTTCTCACCCACACCTGGATATCGGATGACACCCTAGCGTTTACTAGTGGTTCTGGGGCTATGGAGCGTTTAGTGGTGCCCGCTGGCTTTAACCCTCTCAGTGGCCACAGCACGTTTGTCAATGCAACGTCTAGCTTTCCCACGCCAAACAATGGCTATTTCTACGTGAATATGGGTTCCACCCTATTATTTTTCTATAATCTCTTTGGCTTTAATCAAGCGACAGATCCATGGGCGGTTGATATGAAAGCTTACTTTGCTACCGTACGTAGTCTGAGTGTGACCACCTCAAGCAGTGCCCAAGAGTTTCAAATTGACGCCCTATTGGGTTTAGCCGCCAGTGAACCGATGGAGGCAGACCCAGAAACTCCCGACGGGGACCCAGGGCTGGAAGAGGACGCCGTTGGCACAGATAATGGGGAGGAGATTTTTCCAGAATAGGGTCGTGGCAGACTGTTGTCGTCTTTTTAAAAAACCATGGGGGGCGTGTTCTATAAACACGCCCCCCATGGCATAATGCCCATCCTAAGAGCCGATTAAATCGCTTCAATACGGACTCAAGGTAGGTAAAAGATTCTGTTGTTCCTATGCCAGAGTCCCAAGTTCCCACTTAGCCTGAGGGTGAAAAGACTGGGCTGCTCAGCATAGAAAGTCATACCTGCGCACTTAACATCAAAGTCTTGCCCGAATCTCTCCTAATAACTCTCATCCCCCTCAACACTTTTAATCGCCAACAGATGATTTGCCTGTTGCAAACGTTCTGCAATATTTTGCCGTAGGGTTTCACTCACCGTAGGGTCCGCCAACACCTCTTGGGCCAGCTGTCGATAGTGAGCACTGGTGACGACATCTACCTTTTCCAAATCATTCAAATTCTCATAGACGGTTTTGGCTGAAGGCTTTTCCATGAGATTCCTTGGGGGTTAACTATCACTGGCCCGATAGCCAGCGATACTATTGTGTTGTATGGGACTCCACACCAGGGCAAAAAATAGCTAGACAACAGAAAACAATACGAACCGGATCATTTTGTATTAAAACTTAAGTCTACGGTTGACGTCATTCCCCCATCGCCAGGACTTCAACAATGACGCCGTATTCACAGAATGTTCCCGTGCCCGCCACCCCCATTTCATGACAATGGGGCTTTTCTTTGGCTATCCATTGCAGGGTTTTATTAAGGACTTTATTAAGATCCGAGCCAAACGGCTTTGACCATTAGAGAATTAAAACTCAGCATCGAGTTGTCCTGGGCAATTGTGAATAAGCAGTTTGTGCTATTGTTCGGTTCCTGCAGGCTATGTGCTGCTGGCTGTCCTTGACAAGTCTTGTCAACAATTGCGTTATCGCCAAAATACTTCTATGACTAGTCACCAGTTTCCTCCCAAACAGGGTTTGTACGATCCCCAATTCGAGCATGATGCATGCGGCGTTGGGTTTGTTGTGCAAATGAAAGGACTGGCCTCTCACGATATTGTGCAGCAGGGCCTAAAGATCCTCTGTAATTTAGAACATCGTGGCGCTTGTGGCAGTGAGGTGAATACGGGGGACGGGGCTGGCATCTTAGTGCAAATCCCCCATCGCTTTTTGCAAAAGGTGACCGCTGCTGAAGGTTTTTCATTGCCTGCAGCGGGTCATTATGGTGTTGGTCTGATTTTTACCTCCCCCGATGCGGCGGTGCGGGTTGAGAGTCGACGTCGATTTGAAGCGGTGGCGTCCGAAATGGGCCAAAAAGTGTTGGGATGGCGCGATATTCCAACGGACAATAGTAGCCTGGGGGCAACGGCCCAGGGCAGTGAGCCCTTTATGCAGCAAGTGTTCATCCAGCGTTCTGCGGATCTGGAGAATGACTTAGCGTTCGAGCGCAAGCTTTTCGTCATTCGTAAGCTGGCCTACAACGCCATTGTTAAGTCTGGCCATGATACCTACTGGTACCCTGCCAGCCTATCCTGCCGCACCATGGTGTACAAGGGGATGCTCACCCCGCCCCAGGTGAAAGACTTTTTCCCAGACTTGAGTGATCCTGATTTTGAAAGTGCATTGGCCCTGGTGCACTCCCGGTTTAGTACCAACACATTCCCCAGCTGGGAGCGGTCCCACCCCTACCGTTACATCGCCCATAACGGCGAAATTAAAACCCTGCGAGGCAACATCAACTGGATGATTGCCCGCCAGTCCATGTTTGAGTCGGCCCTATTTGGCGACGACATGGCCAAGGTGAAACCGGTGATTAACATCGATGGTAGTGACTCCACCATCTTTGACAATGCCTTAGAACTCCTAGTGCTAGCCGGACGTTCATTGCCCCATGCGGTGATGATGATGATCCCCGAACCTTGGACCGGCCATGAGTCCATGGATGATGCTAGCAAAGCCTTCTATGAGTACCATGCCTGCTTGATGGAGCCTTGGGATGGTCCTGCGTCGGTGGCCTTTACCGATGGCTCTATGATTGGGGCCATCCTAGATCGTAATGGCCTGCGTCCCTCCCGCTACTACGTGACCAAGGATGATCGGGTGATTATGGCGTCGGAAGCGGGTGTGTTGCCCGTTGAGCCTGAGCAGATTTTAGAAAAAGGTCGCTTGCAGCCGGGGCGTATGTTCCTCGTCGATATGGCCGCTGGTCGCATTGTGGGTGATGAGGAAGTTAAGTCAGACATCGTCAACGCCCAACCCTACCGTCAGTGGTTGGATCAGCATCAGCTTTCCCTGTCAGCCCTAGCGCCCAAAAATCAACCGGCAGCAACCGTCGCTGGAGGCAGTCTGCGCCAGCGGCAAATGGCCTTTGGCTACACCTTTGAAGAGCTGCGCATGTTGCTGACGCCCATGGCTCAAAACGGTGTGGAGGCCATTGGCTCCATGGGGACCGATACACCCCTGGCGGTGCTGTCCGATAAGCCGAAGCTGCTCTATGACTATTTTCAGCAGCTCTTTGCCCAGGTGACGAATCCTCCCATTGACTCGATTCGTGAGGCGATTATTACCTCAGCCGTGACTACGGTGGGCTCGGAGCGTAATTTGCTCGATCCCCAGCCCGAAAGCTGTCGGTTGATCCAGCTGAAGACGCCGGTGATCAGTAATGACGATCTGGCCAAGTTGCAGCATGTTGATGAGTCTGGCTTTGCCGCATTAACTCTGCCAATTTTATTTGATCCCAAGTCGGGGGCACCGGGTTTGGAGGCCGCTATGGCGGAGCTGTTTGAGCAGGTGGACGGGGCCATTGCCAGCGGCACCAACCTAATTGTTTTGTCTGATCGGGCCATGGACCCTAATCGGGCTCCTATCCCCGCCCTCCTAGCGGTTTCCGGTTTGCACCACCACCTGATTCGCCAAGGTACCCGCACCCGTGTTGGCATCATCCTAGAGTCGGGTGAACCCCGCGAAGTGCATCACTTTGCTGTTTTGTTGGGCTATGGCTGTAATGTCATCAACCCCTACCTTGCCTTTGAAACCCTCGATGACATGGTGGCCGATGGCATGTTGGTGGATATTCTGCCTGGGGATGCCCACAAGAACTACATCAAATCCATCACCAAAGGCACCGTTAAGATTGCGGCTAAGATTGGTATTTCCACCTTGCAAAGCTATCGCGGAGCGCAGATCTTTGAAGCCATTGGCCTCAACCACAGCGTCATCGACAAGTACTTTACGTGGACCGCTTCTCGCATTGAGG
>CALHGI010000088.1 GCA_938029995.1 uncultured cyanobacterium
CTACAGCATCGCATCATCCAATCACTGAACGAATATCGTCGCCAAAAGGCCATGCCCGTCATCGAGCAAATGCAATGGATCGCTGCGGGCACTGCATTTGCCAACCCAATTGCCACCGTCGATCTGCTGGCCACGGCGGCCATTAACGGCCAATTGGTCCTAGATTTGGGAGCCATCTATGGACAAAAATTCTCCCTGGATCAGGCCAAAGCTGCCGCCGGTACCATCGCCGAATTAACGGTCAAATTAGGGCTGGTGGAACTCGCCTCCCAAGCCCTAGGCACCATTCTCAAAAGCCATGTCACCACCTACCTGGCCGGCGGCGCACTACAAGGTGTGAGCGCCGCCTATCTCACCCGTTTAGCCGGTCTAACCCTGATTGAATACTTTGAAGAGCAAAGTTTGTTGGGGGACACTGAACTGAACTTCGAAGGGTTAGGCGGTCGTCTCCAAGCCCTGTTCCAACAGGCTCGTCAAGGCTTAGCCCTAAAGGATTTTGTTACCCAGGCATTACCCCATTTGCCCAAGGCTAGTCCTATTGCCAGCTAGGCCTCCTAACCATGACTGACCCAGCGTTAATTCAGGATGCTCCTACGGATGGGACGGCCCCAAAGCCTCACCTTAGCGCCGCTAAGCCCCTTAGCCCTAAGGGCCATCCCCTAGTGGACCAAGCCCGCGAAGGTTTGCGAAAAACCATTGATCGCTATATTCCCCAGTTAGAGTTAACCCGCTCAGATGCCGATGAACTGAAGCGGCAGGCGGCTGTAAAGTCGGGCATTGACCAGCTAACTGCCCTGTTAAATAAATTAGACAGCACCCTATTACGGGTGGCTGTGTTTGGACTTGTCAGCCGAGGTAAGTCGGCGGTGCTCAATGCCCTCGTGGGCGAAAAAATCCTCGAAACCGGTCCCCTGAATGGGGTTACCCAGTGGCCTCGCTCGATTTATTGGACACCGACGGTGGCCGAGGGGGAACCCCCTCTAAAAGTTGAGCTGATCGACACCCCCGGTTTGGATGAAATTGAAGGGGCAGAGCGGGGACAAGTGGCCCAGGATGTGGCACAGCAGGCGGACTTGATTTTATTTGTGGTGGCGGGCGATATCACCAATACTGAATACACCGCTTTGCAGGCTCTATACCAGACCCGCAAACCACTACTGCTGGTCTTCAACAAAACAGACCTTTATCCAGATACGGATCGCCAGGCCGTTTATGACAATCTGCAACGTCTCCAAACCCAGCTAAACCAGTCCCTAAGCGAGGAGGCTACCCCAGGGACAACAACCAGCCCTGCATCGGATAGCCCGATTGTAGACGATGTTATTTTGGTGGCGGCAGCACCTGCACCATTGCAGGTGCGCATCGAATGGCCCGATGGTCGGGTGACGGAAGAATGGGAAACACCACCGCCGGAGATTACCCCCCTCAAAACGGCCCTGATGGATCTGTTTCAAACAGAAGGCCCCACCCTAGTGGCCCTCAACACCCTGCACCAGGCTAATCGGGTGGATACGAATTTGGCCACGGCTACGGCGGCCCTAAACCAGGCCGCAGCCGACGATATCATCTTGCAATTTGCAAAATATAAGTCCGCTGCCGTTGCGTTGAATCCGGTGGCGGTACTAGATCTGCTGGGGGGAGTAGCCTCTGACCTGGTGATGATTCGCAACCTGGCCAAGCTCTACGGGTTTCCCATGACAAACTTTGAGGCGAGTAAGCTCTGGCAGGCCATTGTGCGCAGTTCGGGCACGCTGCTGCTCAGTGAGCTAGGCAGTGGGTTAATCTTGGGCCTAGGAAAAAGTGGAGCAGCCCTGTGGAGCATGGTGGATGGGGCGGCTGGACTGACTGCCTATGCAGGGGCCATGGGGACCCAAGCCGCTGCCGCAGGTTACGGCACCTATGCCGTGGGACAGGCCGCCCGGGTATATCTGGAACAGGGCTGTTCCTGGGGGCCCCAGGGGATTAAGACCCTGATGAGGACGATTGTAGACAATGCGAAAACAGATTCTGCCCTTGAACGGTTACAACAGGAGGTCCGACAGTCGGTGGCAGAACAGCATCAAAAACAAGCATAAGTAAGGAGGGCTTTGGCCGGGCTAGGGTTTTCCCGTAACGGCTGCCATCCCCAGGTTCAGCGGCGTCTAACACTCACCTAGAGTGTGAACGCTGGACCTTCTCCAGTTTTTGGAAGATTAAAGCTGGGAAATTGTTCTGGCCAGCTGAAAGTCTAAGTCTGTTAGGCCTTCGGCATCGTGGGTGGTCAAGGCAAAGGAGACTTGGTTGTATTTGACGGTAATGTCAGGATGGTGGCCTAATTGTTCGGCAGGCTCCACCAGGCTATCGATAAAGGCAATGGCCTCCACAAACCCGTCAAAGGTGCGCGTATGGTACAAACTGGTTCCGTCCGTTGTCCAATCGGGCAGGTGCAGCATTCGTAAACGAATGTCAGTTTCATCCAAGGTAGGCCAAGACTCAGCAATGATCACCTGGTCCAGGGGCGCTGGACTGGGCACAATACTGACCGACGTTGGCGGGGTTAAACTAGCCCATAACAACAGATTAAACATCGTAATTATCGTTATCCGGCGTACTCAGTTTGTTGAAAATTATAGCTTCGCACCTATGGTTCCAACTAGTTGCGATCACTCAACACTCTAATTGAGCCCACTATCCCAGCACAGCCATGTCCCAATCGGCCTATCCCCACAACCAGGGGCCGTTCTTGTTCACGGGGGCGTCACGGTGGGTTGGCATGACTGAGCCTTGGCCCAGACGAATTTAGGCAATGGCGAGTCTGCCAGAGGCAACCGTTACCCCTGCCCCAGGGATGCCAGATGATGGCCCCACAGATTGAGCCATCGCCGAACGCTATAGATCAGCCAGATTTTTACGCTGTATAGGATTTGCTTAACCCTAAATCTGCCAGCCCACGGCGATAGGCAAT
>CALHGI010000089.1 GCA_938029995.1 uncultured cyanobacterium
TGTCTACCCAGTCAGAATCCCTAGGTTTAAATCATCAGCCCCCCAGTCTCGTTGATGCTCCCAACACCTACGATGTGGTGATCTGTGGTGGCACCCTGGGTATTTTGTTGGGGGCCACCTTGGCTCGAAAGGGACGGCGGGTGGCGTTGTTGGAGCGAAATGTCCTGAAGGGGCGCGATCAGGAGTGGAATATTTCTCGTAGTGAGTTAAGGACGTTTGTTGAGCTAGGTCTGTTGACTGGTGAGGAGTTGGAGGTTGCGATCGCAACCGAATATAACCCCGCCCGCATTAGTTTTGACGGCGGTGACGATCTCTGGGTGCAAGATGTGCTCAATGTCGGAGTTGACCCCGTATATCTGCTAGAGAAGTTAAAGCAAGTCTTTCTCGCCGCCGGAGGAGAACTCCTAGAGCACACCCCCTTCTCCAAGGCTTGTGTGGCCCCTGACGGCGTAGTCGTCACCGCTGGCGAGACTACCCTCACCACCCGGTTACTCATCGACACCATGGGACATTTCTCCCCCATGGTGCAACAGGCCCGCCAGGGACAGACCCCCGATGCGGTGTGTCTTGTGGTGGGAACCTGCGCCACCGGCTATGGGGAAAATAAAACCGGTGATCTGATTGCCTCGTTCACCCCCATCAAACACCAGTGTCAATATTTTTGGGAAGCCTTTCCCGCCCGAGATGGCCGCACCACCTATCTATTTACCTATCTGGATGCCCATCCTGACCGCATTACCCTGGGGGAGCTGTTTGACGATTATTTTCACCTGCTCCCCGACTACCAGGGAGTGCCCCTAGAGCAGCTACAGTTTAAGCGCGCCCTGTTTGGCTTTTTCCCGGCCTATCGCAACAGTCCCCTACGATTTCCTTGGGATCGCCTATTGGCGGTGGGGGATGCCAGTGGCCACCAGTCTCCCCTCAGTTTTGGTGGTTTTGGTGCCATGGTTCGCCATCTAGATCGCCTCACCAACGGCATTGATGAGGCCCTAGAACAGGATCAGCTCAGTGCCTCTGCCCTGGGTTGGCTCCAGCCCTACCAACCCAATATTTCAGTCACCTGGCTCTTCCAAAAAGCCATGAGCCTAGCCATGGACCAAACCCTGGACGAGAATCGCATTAACATCCTCCTGGCCACTATTTTTCAGGATATGGCCGCCTTAGGGGACCCTGTACTGCGCCCGTTTCTCCAAGATGTGGTGCAGTTTTCACCCCTCGCCAAAACCCTGTTGCGCACCTCGGTGTATCACCCCCTGCTAGTCACCAAGATTTTGCCCCAGGTTGGCATTCCAGCCGTTGTTGACTGGACCGGGCACTATGTCAGCTTGGCTGTTTACAGCGCCCTAAATCGGCTGCTAGCCAAACCCGGATACGGTAAGTCTGGATACTATTGGCAGCGGTGGCGAGAGTCCCTAATTTATGGCAGTGGAGGGGATTATGAGGGATTGGTGCGAAAATAAGGCCATCGTCTCGGCCCATCGACTGGGTCCATCTATTGCTTAAATTTAGTACTTAGATTCAGCCCAATGCCCCTGAGCTTCTCCCAAGCCCAACAGCGGTTTCGTTATCTCATTGCCCAACCCACCCTAAACCTGGCGGCCGCAGCCCTGTGCCCGGCCCAGGAAATGTATCCCGAATGTGACCCTGCTGCCCACTGCCAACAGCTTGACCACATCGCCGCCGCCATCAAACCCCATATTTCTGCCTATCCCCTCAAAACAATCCAGGCCATCAACCACCACCTCTACACAGAACTTGGCTTTAGCGGTAATCAAATTGACTACTACGATCCCGACAATAGCTATCTCAATCGGGTTTTAGAAAGACGGGTGGGTATTCCCATCACCTTGGCCCTGGTGTATTTGGAGGTGGCCCAACGGCTGGAATTTCCCATGGTGGGGGTGGGGATGCCGGGACATTTTTTAATGTGCCCCACCGTGGAGGAGATGGCGGTGTATGTGGACCCGTTTAACCAGGGAGAGGTCCTCTTTGAGCCCGATTGTCAGGCTATTTTCCATCGCCTATATGGCCCTAATGCTGGCTGGAAAGCCACCTATCTTGCCCCCATCTCCCCCAAGGCCCTCCTGGCCCGTCTACTGAATAATTTGAAGCTAATTTACCTAAATAGACGCGATTTACCCCATACCCTGACGATTCTCAATTATTTGCTACTGCTGCTGCCCCATCAGCCTGGTAACAACCGCGATCGTGGTTTGGTCCACTATCAGCTACAAAACCTGTTGGCCGCCCGTAGTGATTTGGAAACCTACTTGGCCCAAGCTCCCGAGGCTCCGGATCGCGATCAGATCTCACGGTTGCCTAGGAAACAAAGAAGATGCCATCGCCCAGGCCAAAACGTCTTTAATGAAATCATTTTGCGCTGATAAGAGCTGTCTTCACACCAGTGCTTATTTGACGGAGAACATGGATACGACTGTTTCGCCTTGCGACGATTTTTACCGCTACGCCTGTGGAGGCTGGGCGGCGCGGCGGGAAGTTCCTCC
>CALHGI010000090.1 GCA_938029995.1 uncultured cyanobacterium
TAATCGTTCAGCTCGCTTTTGGGCCGTTTTTCGTTGTTGGGCGGTTTGGGTGTCTGAACTCTGTGATTCCGAGACTTGAGATACGATAATGCCCTCAGCTTGAAGCTGTTCGTGTTCAACCTGCTTAAGACTTTTCGAATGACCTTTCAATGCCTTTTCTAACATCTCTTCAAGATTGTGTAGTAGATGAAAGCGATCTGCGACCTGAATGGCATCGGGAGCTCCCTGCATCATCCCACGCTTGTAGGTCTTGGACCGGTCTCGTGACAAAATTTCAATACCAGGATGTTCTTCTAACCAGGTTGCCAATGTGTCAGCTGTCCGATCTGGCAAGAGGGCAATGGGACGGTTCGTTTCGAGATTCACCAAGATAGTCCCATAGTGATGGCCTTTACGGAACGCAAAATCATCCACACCCAGACTCTTGGGGGTAACAATTTCGGGTAGCGGTAAGCTCGATAGAAGACGCAGAAAGGTATTCCGACTATAGCCGTATCCCACCTGATGGCTTAATCGAGCTGCTGCCGATCCACCCAATTCCAGGCCCATGGCGATTAGATGATCTGTGTAGCGACTCGTGCGTCTAGCCCAAGGGGCAACGAGGCTAGGTAAGCGCTCAGTAAAGATCCGCCGCTGACAGGCGTCATTAAGACAGAAAAACTTACACACTTCTAACAAGAGTGTCAGGCTGAACTGAACCAACGGTAAATCTCTGAGGGTTCGATGATAGCGACTATGAACCCGTCCGGTGGGCGCTTGGCATAACGGACAATGCGCAATCACCTGAGTGGATTCTACAGTAACGACGAACTGATGGGTTTGGACATCTAAATCCCAGTGTTTCAGCGCCAGGGCTGATGAGTCAGGGAGTAAATCCTGGAGGAGGTCCATGATGGGATGCACGCAAAGGTCATCTCTATCTACGCCTTGCTATCCCATTTGGATCACCAAAAGTCGCCATGAGCCCGAAGTCATGCAAATATGCAATAAATGACTGGATTGTGACAATATTCAGTAACGGAGCCACCCAGATGACTTTTCAAAAAGGGAAAAACCCTCATCACCCAAAGCCCGGTTCAAGGATCAAAGTAGCTCCTATCTGTGCTAAGCAGGCGATCCAGCAAATCAAGCAGGCCTTTGCCAAGAATCCTCGAAATCTATGCTTCTTTACCGTTGGCCTTAACACAGACTATCGTGCAAGCGAGTTACTATCGATTCGTGTTGACTAGGTGCGCTATCTAAAAACTGGCGATTTGCTAGAAGTCAAACAGTCTAAGACTAAGCGTTATCGACAGGTCAAAATCAATCGGACGGCATACGAGTCTATTCAAAGTTTGCTTGCTTGGAAAGACCTCAACGATGATGAACCGTTATTTATGGGACAACGAGGGCTGCTCAAAGTCAGTACAGTCAGTCGGATGGTGAAGACCTGGTGCGAACAGGTAGAGCTTAATGGTCACTATGGTAGCCATACCCTTCGTAAAACCTGAGGATACTGGCAGCGTATGGAGCGGAATAAACCGATCCCTTTACTGATGGAGGCATTTGGCCATACTACCCAGCAGCAAACGCTCCAATATCTGGGTATTCAGTCGGAGGAGATTTCGGCTATTGACGATCTTGAGTTATGAGTGTTCGGCTGCGAGTTGAAAGCGTGTGAAATCCAAAGAAGGGATTAAATACTTTTACAACTGATTCAGGCAACGGCATATCCAGTCATTGGCCGAACTTCTGGAGGTTTAAACCCTAAAACAATGGATGTTTTTGGAATGCCTGCGTTTTCTAAATCTAAGGCAATGCCATCTTCAGTTCCATCACGCTGAATCCAGATCTTGCCGTCGATAATATCAATATGGGCAGTGCAGCCATGTTCATACCGATGGCCTTCCCAACCTATGATTAAGATAAGGTATCTGTCTTGGGCACGGTCAAAAACGGTTTCTTTTTTGACCTGACTGTAGGAGTAAGGAATTGCTGCATAGTCGGCCAGTACCTGCTCAATAATCTCTCTCCATTGTTCTAAATTGTCGGTAGCCATTGCTCAATTGCCTCCTGTTCTGGGTCAAAAACAATTAAACGTAAACGCTGGTTCTTCAATAGAAGTTGTCCGAGAGGTTCTTCAAATAAACTTTCATATGCCCAGGTCGGTAGTGCGAGATATAACATTCGTTCTGGTTCTAATTCCACAAGGACATCAAAATACAGAACATACTGTCCAAGGGCTTTTTCCAAGTCATCTAGCTCAGAACGGCCTGTGAAAGTTTTAACTTCCACTGCAATTTTACATTCCTTCCTTTGTGCTGCCAGCAGTTGAGAGGCTCCCAAATCGATATACATGTCCTTACGTCCCCACTTGAGATGTAAGGGATCGTCAGTAATGGTCCAACCGTCTTTGATAAGCGCTTGTTTAACAGCTGTATGGTAAGCATCCCGTCTAGGCATATGTAGTTAGGTAACCTTCATCAATGGTTTGGTTCAAGTCAGTACAATTGTATCCTTTAAATAGTAGGGTGTTTGCATGCGGATTTCTAAGGGACCTGTGTATATGTTGTGAGAACGAACCTCTTCCAGCCAAAGCATTTATTATAATAGTAATTACGTATTAACCCATCCTAGCTGTTGATATGGCCTTTACTATTTCCCTGAGTCCAGACATTGAAGCCAAGCTACAGGCCAAAGCCAAGCTACAGGGACAAGATATAAATACGCTAGCTGCCGAATTACTCACTCAACGAATACAGTGGGAGCAACAAGACACGGAAGAGACGATTTCTGGGATTCAGCAAGGATTAGATGCCTTTACGATAGGCCACGCACGCGACTTTAAATACTATGTCGCAGAGCAGCGTAGGGCAAACGCATACTCAAGTGTTCAGAATTCCTAAGAGATAATCGTTATCCCATCCAGCTTTAAGGCGTTTGGCCTTCGTGCCAGCTTTGGTTGAGGTATCTTGCCTCAAGAGGTTCAGAGCAATATGCCGAATCAGAGCTAGATTCTCAGGTGCATGGTCCTTACGAATACGCGAGGCATCTTCATTAAAGGCCACATCGAGCACCCAATGCACTTGATTCTCAATTCCCCAATGACTGCGAACAGCGTTGGCAAAGCGGTCTACCCCACCGTCAAGACTCAGCAAATAATAGCGTTGTTCGAGACTGGGAGGCTGACCGTTGACCCGTCGTTCAGCTTCCACCAACCCCACTCGTTGTAAGCCTGGCCATCGGTCGACATCAATCAGATGGGCCACGTCCTCAAGTAACCAGTGCCGACGGATTTCAATGCGACCGTGACCGCTATCAATGGTTTGGCAATATTCATGAGGGATGTCCTTGAAATCGATTTGGCGAGTCCAGTCAAACAGTTGAGCAACATCCTCATGGATATTGCCCTGGTTGCCTTTGAGGCTCAAAACATAGTCTCCCCCCTGCTCAATAATTTGTTGGGCGATGGCGGTTTGAGCCCCCATCGCATCAATGGTGACAATACAGCCGTGCAACGCGAGTACCTTGAGTAATTCAGGAATGGCTGTAATCTCATTCGATTTGACGTCCACTTTAACCTGGCCTAAGACCAAGCGATTTTGACTCGCCTAGGCACTGACCATATGAATGGCTCCTTTGTCTGAACCGGTATCGTAGGAATGACGGAGTGTTTTACCATCTATCGCAACAATTTCTCCGGCACTCAACTGCTCCACTGAGCGCACCCAATCGAGAAAGCACGTCTGTAACTGCTCTGGGTCCAACGCCGCGAATAAACGGGCAATCGTATCGTGAGATGGAATCCCATTGGGTAAGGCCAAAAAGCTCGTCGGCCACTCCTCTTTGGCGTTCCCATACAGTTCAATGTCGACCCAACTATCGGCCCCACAAATCACCGCAGAAATCGTCAGACCGATGATATCCAGCAGGCGATGCTCCACTAAATAGTCAACACGCGGATCATCAAGGTTACTAAAATGCTCAAACAGGGGGCTTGACGTCTTATCGGAGCCAGACATTGGGGGATACCTAACGCGAAAACC
>CALHGI010000091.1 GCA_938029995.1 uncultured cyanobacterium
GAGTAATTACAACGACTGTAAGAACTTAACTAAGGCCTGACGGTCTTCGGCAGACATGGCGTCAAAGGCGTCCTTGGATACCTCTGCCTCACCACCATGCCAGAGGATGGCTTCTTCAAATGTGCGGGCACGGCCATCGTGGAGATAGCCAGAATAGGGTAGCACCGTCTGGGCTAACCCCACCCCCCAGAGGGAGGGGGTGCGCCATTCTTGACCATTGGCTTCAAAATCAGCTCGGTTGTCGGCTAGGCCCTCACCCATGTCATGGAGCAACATATCGGTGTAGGGATGAATCTTCTGATTTTCCAGGGCTGGATATTTGTGACTGCCGGTGCGGAAACTAGCCGTATGACAGGCCACGCAGCTGGCATCGGAGAACAGTTGTTCTCCACGTTGCACTTGAGGATCGTCCATTAGGGTACGGGCTGGAGCGGCCAAGGTTTGGGAATAGGCTTCGGCGGCCACCAGGGTGGTTTCATCAATTTCTGAGCTGCCGTCTTCAGCGGGGAAGAGAGGGCTGGTAATGCCCATGTCATTCAGGTAAGCGTCGGCACTCTGTTGTAGCAGGTTGGGGGCGCTGGCTTTCCAACCAAAACGGCCCATGGACACAGCCTGGGTTTGCTCATCCCACACATAGTTAGGCCGGCCTGAAATACCGTCCCCATTGGCATCGTCCGGATCGGCTAAGGCGAGAAGATCGGATTCAGGAATGGCTTCGAGCAGCCCTAGACCGTAAACATGGGGAGGCACACGGGGAGACACTTGAACGGTATCCGGTAGGGGTTCTCCGTTGGCCAGGACAACGTTAATTTCGGGGGAGCGGAGACGATAGGGAGTCCCGTCAGCGTAGCTACCGGCGGTCTCTTTCCAGAGGATATCAACGTTAGCTTCGGGGGTGGCACCAACGATACTAAAGTCCTGAATTTGGTTACCTAAACCGGCCACAGGGGGGGCATTTTTGAGGGTCTCTGCCGGATCGGCTGATTTATCTGGACTGGCTATTGCGGTGCCATCGGTCACCCGCAATAGTAACTGACCAGGTTCTGGCATGCCGCGACCGTTACGGATATGGCAGCTGACGCAAGAGGCGTTATTGAATACGGGACCTAACCCCGCACTGTCGGCATCCGGTGTGGAAACAAAGGACTCTTCAAAGGCTTCATCGCCTAGATCATGGTCGGCGGATTCCCATTCGGTCAGGTTCGGTGGGGCGTCTTCGTAGGCACTGGAGGTGCGGTTAAAGGTGGTAGCATCTCCGGCGGAGGCTCCCGGTAAGGTTTGGGCGCTGATGGCAGCGGAGAAAAAGACGCCCGCTGCAATGGTAAACACCGCAGTTAATAGGGCAACAAGGCTAAACCTTAGGCGTTTGGATAAATCACCTAAAGTGCGTTGGACTCGCATTTTCATTTAATTGGTAGGTTGCACGGTCAAAAAGTAAACGTTGATGTCCCCATGGTTTTGACAGCCGAAATCAATACACCCTGAAAAATGCTTTTTCTAGGGGTATTATCCCCTAGTTTCAGGGAAATATGTCTAGGCTCGTTGATGACACAGCGATACCCCAGGGCTAACGCTGCACCAGCGGCAAAACTTCGGTTTCTAGTAAGGTAAAGGCGGTCTCAAGAGAGGCTTGGGCCATGGCTAAGGCCTGGGTATCGGCAGGTTCTACCAGGGCTTGCTCCATGCCGTCCAAGGCAACATCCAGGGATGTCTGAATCTGTTGGTTGAGGTCGGCGTTTGCGATCGCAACCAATCCACTCACCCCGCCAACATTCTCCACCGACCTATCCTCTGACGCTGTGCCCAGGTAAGCCGACTGAATGCCCTGCAAATTACTCGTCAACAATTGCAGCGTAACGTCATCCGGAGCCTCCGACGACGAAGCCAAGGTTTCTAAAATATCGGGCAGTTCTTCCGCTGCAACAACATCCAAACTATTGATAATGCTACGGACAATCTCTTCAGAACCAGACTCCACGGACAGATAAGCCGGATTCCCCGGTTGCCCTGCGGTAGACAACAACGTTTCATAGGCAGGATTGTCGTTCCATCCCACTTGCCATACATCCAAAAGACTATCGGAAACAGCATGGGCCCTCACGGTGAGCGCACTCAAATAGCGCAGTTCCTGAGCCGAGAAATCAGCGGCTGTTTTATCCCCCTCCATATCCAGGAGGTAGGCCATCGCCTCAAAGCCTTGCAATGATGGCAACAGAGCTTTCACATCAAACTCTTCAATGTCCGCAGAATAGGTCAACAGGGTATCCAAGGCCGCCGTATCAGCCGGAGACTCTAAGGATGCGCTGTAGCCCAGGGAATGCACCGGACCAAAGGCAACCGCATTGCTAGTGGCCCACCTAGACGCAGCCCCTAGCCAGGCCCTACGCACAGCGGCCAAGGTATCCTCCGTGGGTTCCGCCTCAAATGCTTGAGCCGATTGGACCAACTCATCCATTTGGCCCACCAAAGACTCATAACCAGGAATAATCACCCCAGCCGCAAATTGCTGATTCAGCTGTTTCATGGCCTCGGTTTTAGGCACCAAGACAAAATCTGGACTCACCTCAATTGGCGATTCCAGGGCATAGCCACCGCCAGCCCAAAGTAACGAAAAGCCAAAGACCGATCCTAATATTCCTCTCCTTAAAGAGAGAACAGCATCAGACCTCAGTGAAAGACGTTCATGAACTCGATTTAACATAACGATTTGCACTCAATCGGTAAATGCATTGAAATGTGCTGATAGCTAAAAGCCAACCAGGCTATCCGACCCATAAGGATCATCAGCCAGCGATCCTGTACCCCATAGCCACGGTACAGATCCATCAGAACATTCAATAGTGACGATCATTGAGCGGTTTACACCCACACAATCATCAATAATCAAGATACTATAACCACCGCAATTCAAAGTGTTACTCGCTACATCCAGTCATTTTCAGCCAACAGAAGATATTAAAAGGCATCTAACGTACCCAAAGTGTCATAGAAAACTAACTCCCCCCAATCGCTTAACCAATGCTTCATCAACATAGGTTATCAAGTTCAAATTAAAGTTGATGTATTCCCATAACAGTTCAACCATGCTAGAGCGAGGCTCCTGAGTCCATGGCATTGTGACTCAGGAGAGAACTATTCTTACACTGTTAACGATGGGGTCCCCAACGGTGGACCCCATCGTTGGGCCCCTGGCTGTTGTGCCGAATTACAGCATAATTCGCATGGGCCTACGCAACCGCCATATCAAAGAGCAAACATTCAGCAGCATCCGACTCTCCTTGAATGCTCAGAGTTGCAACATCGGCAATAGCCGCCCCATCCCCCGCCCTAAGAACCTGGCCATTGAGGAGGATACTACCGCCCACAGCTTGCAACCAGGCTACACGGTTAGCCCCAAGGCGATGGTCAACCTGTTCCCCCCTGGTCAGCTGCGTCGCATACAGATTGACATGCTGATGAATCGTAATGGAGCCATCGCGACCATCCCTGGAACCCACCAATCGCAACTGCCCTTGCTTCTCTTCAGGGCCCACATAAATTTGTTCATAGCCAGGCTCAATGCCCTGCTTTTCAGGCAGCACCCAAATCTGGAGAAAATGCACGGGGCGATCGTGGGAGCCATTGTACTCACTGTGGCTAATACCACTGCCAGCCGACATGCGCTGCACATCCCCAGGGCGAATGATGGAACCGTTGCCAAGGTTGTCTTTATGTTCTAAAACACCATCAATCACATAGGAAATAATTTCCATGTCCCGGTGGCTATGGGTGGGAAATCCTTGGCTGGGGGCAACGTTATCTTCATTAATGACCCGCAGATGGCCAAACCCCATGTGGGCGGGGTCATAATAGCTGCCAAAGGAGAAGGTGTGGCGACTATCAAGCCAACCAAAATTAGCTTGCCCCCTGGCTGATGCAGAGCGAATGGTGATCATCGGTTTTACCTCCCGCAAATTCTGTGGATGGACATGGGGATGAAACCAATCTGAGGATTAGTAACGTCTGATTTAATTATGGTTGCCAACAATCAAAACGACAATAACCTATTTAATAGACACATTGTCCATTTTTAGTTGACAATATTGGGGTAAGCATCCTCCACAAGACCATGGATAAGTTTGCCGCCATGCATGCATTTGTACAGGTCGTAGAGGCCAATGGCTTTGCCGCCGCCGCCCGACACATGGGCCTATCCCGCTCCGCTGTTAATAAATTGGTGATTACTTTAGAAACGGAACTGGGGGTCAAACTACTCCAGCGTAGTACTCGAAAAGTAACGGTAACGGCAACGGGCAATGCTTTTTATGAGCGCTGTTTAGGCATTTTGGCAGATCTTGAAGAGGCGGAGCTAGCGGCATCCCAGGCCCAGGCAACACCGATCGGCCCCCTGCGCATCAATGCCCCCATGACCTTTGGCACCCTGCATTTGGGACCGGTGCTAGCAGACTTTATGGTGCAATATCCTGGTGTCCAGGTGCAGCTAACCCTAGAAGATCGATTTATCGACCCGTTGGCGGAGGGGTTTGACCTTACCCTACGGGTCGCCCAGCCCAAACCATCGCCCCAGGGGGTGGTCCATGAACTGGCCAAACTCAAATGTTCACTTTGTGCGGCCCCTAGCTATTTAAGCAAACAGGGCATCCCCCAAACGGTTAGCGAATTAAATGATCATAGTTGTTTAGCCTATGGGGAGCTGTCCCGTCGCCACGAATGGGTGCTCACAAATGCCCAGGGGGAACAGCGGGTAACGGTCACTGGAGCCCTGTGCTCTAACAATGGGGAAGTGCTAAGGGATGCGGCAGTTCGGGGGCTGGGCATAGTGTTGTTGCCCCGGTTTATTGTGCAGAAGAGTTTAGAACGGGGTGAATTGAAAGAGATTGGGTTAGATAGCCAACCTCGAACATTATCTTTATGGGTGATTTACCCAACAAATCGGCATTTGTCCACCAAGGTGCAGTTGTTAACAGATTTCTTGCAACAGCGTTTTGGCTCTGCATTTGCCCCCAACAGAATTGAATAACCGTTTTGGACGTTGTTACCCCTCGGAATCATTTCATCGGAGACACTCGGCTGTATTATGGCGTCGGTCACATTGGTAATGAACATCATTGCAACCGAACGATCAACCATCGGACATCCATCTAAAAACAACTTTTATTGATAGCTATAGCCTTTACACATCAGGCCTTATATTCACACAAGCCTTATATCTAGGATCAATTTCCGAAAATATACTAATGGCAACTGAAGAGCGTTTTATTTTTTGGCACCCATCCCCAAGAGTGATGCCCTAATTTTTGCATCGCGACCGGTTTAACTGGTCAATGTGTTCACCCCATCGCAACCCATGGGGACATCGGTTGCTGTCTTCAGCATGCATTTCTTTAATTATCCCTCCAACAGTCAACGCTTTTAAAACTATGTCAACGGATACTATTCTTGACCCAGGTACCGTAGGTGTCGCATCCATTGCTTTTGTTGATAGCCACGTCACCCAGGCCGATACGCTGATCCAGGGTCTGCAGGTAGATAGGATCTTTTTGTTAAATGATCAAACCAACGCCCTGGGGCAGATAACTCACACCCTGGAACAGTATAAAAATTTAGAAAGTATTCACATCTTTTCCCACGGTAGTGAGAATACCCTACAGTTTGCCAATGGGATTCTCTCCCAAAGTACTCTCAAGGACTATGAAAAGGATGTAGCCAGCTGGGGTAACGCCCTATCAACTGACGGCGACCTATTATTTTATGGCTGCAACCTGGCGGCCGGTGGCGACCAATTTATTCAACAGATTAGCCAGCTGACCCAGGCAGATGTAGCCGCCTCTGATGATATTACCGGACACAGCCGTCTCAAGGGAGACTGGGAACTGGAGAAAACCATTGGAACCATTGAAACGGCTGTCGCGTTGGACCAGACCACCCAAGCGTCTTACCAGGGAGAACTCAACCTCTTAACCAATGGGTCATTTGAGGCCAATGCTGTGGACAACAATCAGTGGAGCACATGGGCTGCTTCCCAGGTGGACGGTTGGCAATCGCTGAATGGCGAACGGCTGGAAATTTGGGATAGCGGCCACGGGGGTGTGACATCGTCGGAGGGCACTAATCATCTTGAACTAGACTATGTAGGCGGTAGCAATTTAGATGCGATCTATCAGAATATTCAAACCCAAGCAGGCCAAGCCTATACCCTGACGTTTGATGTGCGATCGCGCGGCGCTAACTTCAACAGCGACGACGAAGCCGTGGTGGTGGAATGGAACGGCCAAAACCTCAAGGTAGACGGATTTAAGGCCGCTGGGGCTAGCCAATGGACCTCCATCACCACGGAGGTGTTGGGCACCGGCGGCACCGATCGCCTCTTGTTTCGCGAGTCAAGCACAGCTGGCGCATCGGACGGCTCTGGGCCCTTACTAGACAATGTTTCTCTACAGCCCAGTGCCCCGCCCCCTAATCTGCTAGAGAATGGGTCCTTTGAGGCCAACGCCGTTGACAATGATCGGTGGAGCACCTGGGATGCGGCGCAGGTAGCCGGGTGGCAGTCGCTGAATGGCGAACGGCTGGAAATTTGGGATAGCGGCCACGGGGGCGTGACATCGTCAGAGGGCACCAACCATCTTGAATTGGACTATCGCGGCGGCAGCAGCTTAGATGGCATTTATCAGGATGTGCAAACTACCGCTGGCAATACCTACGAATTAAGTTTTGATGTGCGTGCCCGCAGAGGGGCTTTAGGCAGTGCCACTGAAGCAGTGGTAGTGGAATGGAATGGGAGCGTCGTAACAGCTACACCATCCACAACCAACGGTGGTTGGACCACCTTTACGGCTACGGTGACCGGAACGGGCGGTCGCGATCGCATCCTGCTGCGGGAGTCGGATGCCCCCGGTGCGTCCGATGGCCTAGGCCCCCTACTGGACAAAATTCGTCTCCAAGGTGGAACTAATCCGCCCAGTGGCGACACCACCCCACCCACCGCCAGCTTGACTGCCACCACCATCACCGCTGACGGCGGAGAAGACTACACCTTTACCGTCACCTACAGCGATGGGACCGGAGTGGACACCGCCACCTTGGACAGTAATGATATCCAGGTGGTCCGGGCCGATGGCCTCACCCAACAGGCCGCCCTGGTGACCACCACCAATGGCACCGCCACCTATCGCATTACTGCCCCTGGCGGCACCTGGAACCCGACGGACAATGGCACCTACACCATTCAACTGTTGGCAAATCAGGTCAGTGATGTGAACGGCAATACCATGGAGCCCGCCGCCCTGGGCTCCTTTACCGTGGCCATTGAAGCCCCCCCTACCAGGGCGTTTCCCACCCTAATTAACGGATCATTTGAGGCCAACCCCATAGACAATGATGGTTGGGCTGCCATTGACGCCAGCGCTGTGCCCGGTTGGCAATCGCTCAATGGAGAAAGTATCGAACTCTGGGATAGCGGTCACCGTGACATCAGCTCCTCAGACGGATCGAACCATATTGAGTTGGACTATATAGAGGGCACCAACTTAGACGGCATTTACCAAGATTTGCAAACGGTCGCAGGTGAGGCCTACAC
>CALHGI010000092.1 GCA_938029995.1 uncultured cyanobacterium
ACTTGGGTCCGGACCCGCTTGAGTTCAGCTTCACTGACGGGCTCCTCGTGGAGGCGCTGAATATGCTCTAGCACCAATGGTTCAACGGTTTCTAATTGTTCTGGCGCTAAATTCACCGAAATATAAAACACCCCTTGCTCCCCATAGGTGATGTTGCTAGCAGAAATACTGTTCACCAGAGCGCGGGTTTCCCGTAGATCTTGCACCAGACGAGCGGTGCGCCCCTGCCCTAGGATCGAGGCCACCACATCCAAGGCATAGGTCTCCGATAGCTGTCTCAGCCCCGGCACACGCCAGCTAATGACTAGCCGAGCCTGCTGCAATGTAGCATCGGTGTAATCAACTCGGGAAATGGACTCAAATGGCTCCTCGGGCGTGCTCACTGGCATCCCTTCTAAAGGTTCATGGATACTGGCCTGATGGCGATGGGCGAGGGCTTGGTCAAAGCTTTGCTCGACGGTGGCAATCAACTGCTCCACCGGCAAATCGCCTACGACCACAGCGGTCATGTTTTGGGGTTGATACCAACGACGATGGAAATCGCGCATTTGCTCAGCCGATAGCTGCTCAATGACTGAAGAGGGACCTAGAACAGTGCGCCGATAGGGCAGCTGATCAAAGTTCAAGGTCATGGAATGCTGAAACACTCGCCGTCGTGGATTGTCTTCTGATCGGCGGATTTCTTCTAGAATAACTGGTCGTTCCCGCTCAAAGTCAGCATCGTGTAAGTTGGCATTGAGCAAAAGCTCTACTTGTAGCGGGGCTAGCTTTGCGAAATCTTGGGGGGCGGTTGTGATGTAGTAATGGGTATAGTCTTGGCTAGTGGCGGCGTTCGTAATGGCACCGCGCTCCTCGATTAGGCGCTCAAATTCACCACACTGGAGTTGGGGCGTGCCCTTAAAGATCATGTGTTCGAGGAAATGGGCCATGCCATTGATGGCATCGGACTCTACACGAGAGCCTACCCCTAGCCAAATGTTGAGATTAACGGCGGCTGTGGGCATTTGCTCGGCAATAATGGTGAGCCCATTAGCCAACCGTTTTACAACGGGTTGATTAGTGATTTCGGAAGATACTGATGTCACAACCATGGGCAAACTAAAATTTCGTGATCATTCTATTTCTTATTCTAGTCATCTAGATACAGTAAAGTCTGGGTAAAAACAACTAAGAGAGTTATTTATGGGCACTTGGATCAAGGAAACGGATAAGGCGATCTATCTGATGCAGGGAGGACACTACATCTCCAAAATTTCTAAGTATCCCTCTAAATCAAACCCCAACGAGAAAGTGCTCAATGTCAGTGGCATGAAATCGTGGTTTACTCGCGGCGACTCTCCCCGAGGCATGACCGTATCCCAAAGCGGTCCCGAGCCTAAGCCATACCCTAGGCAACCGACTTCCTCTACATCAGGTCAACAGACCAGCAGTTCATCAAGGCAGACGAATGCCGCTGGCATTGGCCTGATTAAGTCATTTGAAGGGCTGCGGTTAAAAGCCTATCAGGATGCTGTGGGTGTGTGGACCATTGGCTATGGCACGACGCGGGGGGTTAAACCTGGCCAGCAAATTACTGAGGCCCAAGCAGAATCGCTGATTAAAACGGATCTGGCTCGCTTTGAACGGGATGTCAGTCAAGCGGTGCGAGTGCCGATTAATGACAATCAGTTTGCGGCCCTAGTGTCATTTACTTATAACGTGGGCTCTGGAGCCATGCGCAGCTCTACCTTACTGCGAAAGCTTAATCGCCGCGATATTCGCGGGGCGTCTAATGAATTTCCCCGTTGGAACCGAGCGGGTGGCCGGGTATTAGCGGGTCTAACTCGACGGAGAAATGCAGAAAAGGCCTTGTTTTTGGGTCAAGATTATCGACGGTTTCTGTAGGGTGTGCACAGCCCACCTTACGGACATCAGCATGTCCCCCCTAGGAACCATATAACAGCCATAAATGAACGCAATTACAGGTGTTTCATCCCTTATGCTGGGAGGGGTTAATCAGTCTTAGATCCCCCCTGTTTAGATGAAGCGTTCGTCACTGCCGCCATTTCCCCCCTGGGGAATTCCCTATGCGTTTTTAGCTCCAGCCCTACTGGTGTTAGGTCTCACAGTATTTTGGCCAGCGCTTCAGGCGTTTTACTTGAGCTTTACTGAGTATGGCTATGACCTTACCCAGCCTCCCCTATGGGTAGGGGGGGCAAATTTCGTGCGGCTATGGCAGGACAAGACATTTTGGCAAACCCTGGGTAACACGCTGGTATATCTCATGGGTGTAGTACCGGTGCTTGCGATCGCACCCCTCATCCTGGCCATCCTAGTCAACCAAAAACTCAAAGGCATCTCCTGGTTCCGAGTCGCCTACTACACCCCCGTTGTCATCTCCATGGTGGTAGCAGGCATTGCCTGGCGATGGCTCTATGCCGAAACCGGCCTCCTCAATCAGATCTTCAGCAGCCTCACGGGCCAAACCATTCGCATTCCCTGGCTAACCAGCCCAAACCTTGCCCTACTCAGCGTTATGGCCGTCACCGTCTGGAAAGGTCTGGGCTACTACATGGTGATCTACCTGGCCGGATTGCAGGGCATCCCCGCCGACCTGTACGAAGCCGCCGCCATCGATGGTTCCGACAAATGGCACAAACACTGGGACATTACCCTACCGCTGATGCGTCCCTACATGTTTCTGGTGGCCGTCATCTCGGCCATATCAGCCACCAAAGTGTTTGAAGAAATCTACATCATGACCCAAGGCGGACCACGCAGTAGCTCCAAAACCGTGGTCTACTATGTTTACGAACAGGCCTTTGTGGATCTAGAAATGAGCTACGCCTGCACCATTGGGCTGGTGCTTTTTATCCTTATTTTGGCCCTATCCCTCATTAGGCTACGCATTGCCCCGGACCAGATCAACGACACCATGACCTAGCGCCACCGTGCTGGTTATGAACGCAAGGGCAACACGCTCAAACATTAAAACAGCAGCGAGGACCTAGGTCCTCGCTGCTGTTTTAATGTTTGAGCGTGTTGCCCT
>CALHGI010000093.1 GCA_938029995.1 uncultured cyanobacterium
TCAGCCTTCGTTGCATCGCGACCATCGGCCCAGATTGTATTGTTGTAATGCTTTAGGGAACCGATATTAAATACTTCACCTACGATGAGGTCTAGGTTGTTAACACCACCAAAGCCCAGACCACTCTTCTTAGCAGTGTAGTCTTTGTGCCAACCATACTGGTAGTTTTGACTGCCATCAACAGAGGAGTACCAGCCTTTATCCCAGTTGTACTTAGTACCACCTTCAAAGTTCTTGTTAGTGTTGCTATACACGCCATCACCCCAACGTACTTGGGAAACACCGTCCACTTCGATGAATTCTACATAGTTATCGTCGTGGTTGTTGGCATAGTTAATCACAGACTGTTCATAGTCGGCAAAATCGCTATTAGTAGCAGCTTTACCCACGGTTGTTCCATTGGACAATTGGGCGTTATCAAAGCTAGCGGAGGTTTTAGTCAGGGTGAATGCATAACTTGGGGCTGCCCCCATGGCGCTAATAAAAGCAGCGATAGTTAGTGCAGCGCGAATGTTTGACTTGTTCATTATTTGACCTTGGTTGATTACTGCGTGGGTATCCGTGTCTTTCACCCTTATGTGTCAAATTTAATACCTAAAAACCCCTATGAGACGCTGGTAAATACTGATGTTGTCTGTGAAGAATTGATTGACCTCATAGCTTTCAAGGAGACTTTTGTAGAGCCCTGAACAAAAATCAATTATTGTTGTTGAAAAATCCAGGCAGTTTTACGAGAAATTACCCACGAGAAATGACGAGAACTATTGAATAGCGTCTAGCATCCGCCAAGATGCCTGCTGCCCTAAGCGAACAAAGCGCAATATCAGACCATGGAATGTCCGTGGCAGATTCGTTAGAACGTAAAAATTAGCTTTAATGTCCAGTCACTACCGTGGCGCACAATTTGAATATCACGAATGAATTCTCGAAAGAAGAACCGGCGCTCTGGTTCCGATAGGTCTTCCCAAAATTGAGGAATACTCACCGCCTGGGAGAGCTCTTTCAGATTGACCGGGGGAAGTTGGGCCAGTTGTTGGGTAAGTTGGGCGATTTCTGTCTGAACACCATAGGTCCGCAGGTCGGCGGTGGTCTGATCCAAAATTCCTTGGGTCACTAGCTGGGCCAGCTGGGGCAGGATGGACTGCTTGGTTGAGATCGCAGCTTCCAAGGCCCTTTTCGGATTACGGTCGGAGGTGGGCATCTGATCCACTGCCCGAGGAAGATCGCGGCAAATCGCTTGAATGGTTTGAGTTAGCAGGGCTTCATAGGATAGTGCTTTGCACTGGGCGGGGCAGCTGGTAGCCCTCATATAGATATAGTCGCGGGCACGGCGGGGGGCGCTGACCCGACTCACGGTCAATTTGGCCTGGCACTGCTGGCAGGTGACCAACCCCGCCAGAGAGCGGGGAGCACTGGCTGTTTTGGGGGGCATGGTACGATTTCGCCGCAGCAACCGATCAATCTGGGCCGCCTCGTCCACATCTAAAAGCGGGCGATGGGTGTTGAGAATAGTTCCACCGTCGCCATAACGGGTATGTCCTCTATATATAGGATGCTCTAGCCACCGCCGCCCGGTGGAGGCGGAAATCTTCTTACCATATTGCTTAGCAATATGACGGACCGCGCCCCGCAACGAGCCATAGAGCAAAAACTGTTCAAAAAATGTCTTCAGCACGGCAGCCGTCGTGCGATCAATCACATAGCCTTGCTTACCACGGCGGTAACCATAGGGAGCTTTACCCGGTGGGGGCAGTGCCTTGAGCCGTTTAGCCGCATGGCCCTGGCGAATGCGGCGCTGGCGGTGGACAGTCTGCACCTGGGCCAAAATCACCGACAGTTGCCCATGGGATTCTCCGGGGGCTGGGGTTTGATAGGCTTGCTCCGTGGCAATCACCACTGTACCCGCCGATTCTAAGGCGCTCAGGTGTTCGGCCACCGCCGCTAAAGAATCCCCCAGTTCATCGAGGCGTCGAACTAATAGGTAGTCAGGGGCTGGAGTTTGAGCTAAGAGTGCCTGCAGTTGGGGCCGTTGCCGGGAACGGGAGGCATCCTTAGGGTTGGTCGTGTCTTTAATCGGTGTATCCGTCAGCGGCGTATCTCTATAGATCCGATCTACCTCCCAGCCCCACACATTGCCATCCACCGGTGGATCGAGCTGGGGATCTGTGTATAGGTAGGCGGCGGTTTGCATAGAATGAAAAACGGATTCTGCCCTAGGGGGAACGCATGAAGGAAAAAGTCGTGCTCCCCCTTAAACCTATAGCTTTTGACCAAATCCAGGGCCAGAACCGCTGATTAATCTTTAGATTTTTAAGGGCTAGATCGATGGGTGCGCTACACTCCAATGGAGCAAGCTGGCGTCGTGAAACCATGGGTAAAACAACTAATACATTAGCCCCCTTATTTTCCTTCTGTTTAATGTTGGGCCTAGCCAGCTGTGGGCGCACCCAACAGGCAACCCAGCCGGAAGCCCCTGGGGAGACCCCAGCCAAAACCACTGATGTGGCACCTGCGGAAACCGCTACCGCCGACAACGCCCCAACGCCAGTGGAGCCGCCAGTAGAGAGTCCCGCTTCCCCAGAGCCCGCCACTAACGCACCATCCCCCACCGGGCCCGTGGCCCTAGCCAAAAAAGACTGTGGGCAAATGGCCACCCAGCTAGAGATGAATCAATGTGCGGCTGAAAACTATGGCATTTCGGACAAGGAGCTCAATCAGGTCTACCAGACGGTGATGCAAAGCCTAGATGCGGGGGCCAAAACCCAGCTGACCACAGCGGAAGAACGCTGGATTGCTTTTCGTGATGCCGAGTGTAAGTTTGAGGCTAATCGCTTCGAGGGCGGGTCCATTGCGCCCCTGATCCAGGCTAGCTGCATGGAACAGATAACGGACAATCGGATCGCGGAACTCAGGCAAACGACTCAGCCTGAGGGTAGCTATGGCGACGCCGATACTCAACTCAACCAGGTGTATGAGGCTGTCCAGGATCTAGCCACCGAGGCCCAAGGGGAGTCTCTGCTGGATGTACAGCTCACGTGGTTGGGATATCGGGATGCCCACTGTGAATTTGAAGCGGCGCGGTCGGCGGATGAACAGGCCTGTCTGGCAGCGGTCACGGAGACCCGTGTGTGGCAGTTGGAAGCGTTGGCGGACGAATGGTCACTCTAGGACGTTGGTTATACCTGTGCAATTAGATGATTTTTTATAAGGGATTGCTCGGGTTGTTAGGGGCTGCGGCCTGCGTATATGGGGCAATTTGCGGCCTGCTTTATGTTTATCAAACCCAGCTGATTTTTAAGCCCGACGCCTTCGTGGCTGAAACACCAGCGGACCAACAGCTGGACTATGGGGAGGTGTGGATTGGCTTAGATGGACGTGAGGCAACCCCCCAGCAAGGATTACATGGATGGTGGCTGCCGGGGTTGCCGGGCAAGCTATCTGGACTGACCCTGCTTTACCTCCATGGCAATAGTGCCAATATTGGGGCCAACCTGGGGCTGGCCCATCGCTATCAACGCATGGGGTTTAATGTTTTGCTGGTGGATTATCGGGGCTATGGCCTGAGTCCTGGTCCGTTTCCCAATGAACAGCGGGTGTATGAAGATGCGATCGCAGCCCACCGCTATGTCACCGAAACCCGCCAGATCCCGGCACAAAAGCTGTGGGTATTTGGCCATTCCCTGGGGGGTGCCATTGCCATTGAACTAGCGACCCAGCGCCCAGCGGCCGGATTAATTATCCAGAGCACCTTTAGCACCATGCTCGATGCCGTGAAATTTTCTGGACAATATCAATGGATACCGGTGAACTGGATTTTGACCCAGCGATTTGAGTCTGCCGCCAAGGTTCCCCAGCTATCCCTGCCAATTTTCTATATTCATGGTCTAGCGGATGACACCACAGCAGCTATGATGTCGGAGCAACTCCACGCCCTATCCCCACCGCCTAAACGGCTATGGCTGTTACCAGACGCGGGCCACAACAATGTAGCGACGACTGCGGGGCCGGACTACTTTACACAGGTCGAAACGTTTGTTCAGCAAACGCAACCCGCTGTGTCTATTCAACCCCCCACGTCTCCCGTAGAATAGACGTTGGAGTTGTAAAAACATTAGCCAATCTAGGCTCGTAATAAAGGAGAACGGCAATGCCAGAGGCAGTAGGATCGCTAGAGACAAAGGGGTTTCCCCCAGTGCTAGCCGCAGCAGATGCGATGGTCAAGGCAGGACGAGTCACATTGGTCAATTACATCCGAGCTGGGAGTGCTCGATTCTGTATCAATATTCGGGGCGATGTATCCGAGGTTAAAGCAGCCATGGCTGCGGGCGTAGAGGCCGCAGAAAGAGCCTACGGTGGCGTCCTCGAAACTTGGGTGATTATTCCTCGGCCCCATGAGAACGTAGTGGCAGTTTTACCCATCGACTTTAGCGAAGATGTTCAGCGCTTCCGCGATGCGGTGGAGCAACCCATTTTGCCAGGACGAATGTAGGCGTCAGCCCCTAGGCTGAGATGCCTAGGCTCAGACACCAATGTTTCACCCATAAATACATTTTTAAAGAGCTAGGGCGGTTGCATAGGACCACCCTAGCTTTTTTAGGGTGCCGACTCGGGAAGAGGGCTGTGGGAACCGTCGCTGGGCACTTGAGGAATCGCTTCCGGCTCCCATAAACAGACGGCAAACCCCTTGGGGGTGGATGCGATCGCACTGGCATTACCACGCCCTGTCAGCCGAGTGGCCAAGTCCAGAGCAGCGATTTCCGCTAGGGCAGACTGATAGACACTATAGAAGCGATCTTCATAGTGGATGGCCACCATGGGCAGCGCCAGGTCTGGCACCTGCACATAACACTGGTGGTACTGGTGGGCATCGCCCAACATTAAGCAGGTGGCCGGACCGTGGGTCGGCCAGGGTCGCCCCGCTTGTCTGGGGGCCTTAAATTCCTGGGCATCCGCTTCCAAAGCCCACATCACATAGCCGCCATTATCCTGCTGCATTAAGGCTAAGTCATCTCCATTGTGGGCCAGCTTCTCTAAAGCCGCCAAGGTCGCCGCCGCCTGATCAAATCGGCGAAACAAGCTGTAGTATTGGCCATCTATTTTAATCGCAGGCAGTTTGACCTC
>CALHGI010000094.1 GCA_938029995.1 uncultured cyanobacterium
AACCGTGAAGTAGTTTCTTAACAGCTCCTAACCTGGCAGATGCTATACATATAGTTTGTAGTCTGGGATTTTCCTGCGTAAATGGCAAGAATACCGAAGAATGTCGCTATAGCCAGATGACTTGATGATTGAACTTACTCACTTTTGGCGGCTGAAGTCCACAGGAACGTGCGGCTATCACCCTTAAGGGGTAATGGTTCTGGCTGTTTAAGGATTATCCAAGACCAAGCGAAATCCAAATAAAATATGCCGCGATTCCACAGGGCGATCATGCTGGTAAGCTGCCCGACAAAAACCTGGAAAATCATCCCAGCTGCAGCCCTTGAGTAAAACCTTAGTGCTACCCCTGGTGAAGGTGCTCGTGTACTCAAACACATTCCCGGCCATATCCTCAATGCCGTAGGCACTCTGACTGAGGGGATAGGCTCCCGCCTCACTGGTGCCATAGGGCCCATTTTTTGCCCAGTTTGTGCCATCATTGCGCCACTCCCTGCCCCAGGGGAAATACTGCCCATCAGTCCCCCGTGCGGCTTTCTCCCATTCCAATGCCGTGGGTAGCCGGTAGCTGACGCCATCCTGTTCAGTTCGCCACTCTGCATAGGCTACCGCGTCCCCATGGGACACCAGCACCACCGGATGATTGGTTTGCCCTGCCGGGTATTGGTCCCCCTGCCATAGGTAGGGCTGCACATCGCCATAGGGATGGACTAAAAACCCCTGTTCCTGATATTCCGCTGCCGAAATGCCCGGTGACCGATGCCCCGTTGCTTGCACAAATGCCTGATAGTCTCCATTGGTAATCAGGTTTTGCCCCATGCAAAACGAGGGCACATTCTCCGTTCGTTGCTCTGGTTCTCGTTCAAACCACTGGCGTCTGCGGTAACCTGCTTCGGCGGCGGCTACATCTTCAGGGGAGTCGGCAAAGCCCTCTGCACTGATGCGATAGGCATAGTCCCGTTCGTTGCGATCGCTCCCCGCAATAAACTCCCCCCCCTCTACATAGGCAAACCCCCCATGGTCCCTGCAGGCCGCCTGGGTGATTGCAGGCTGGGGGGCAGGAAGATTCTGACAGCTTATGAGTAGCCATACCGATAACAGACTCAAGTTTGTATGCACTGCCATAGCTGCTTTCCTAATCGCTGACCTGTAGCTCATCCTAGGGCGTGTGGCTGAGAATAGGCTGTGGGCGTGGACAATATTTTGCAGTGGAATGTCGAAATTGAGGGTTGCCTATGCGTCATAGAAGTAGAGCATGGGAAAACCCCTACGCTCTGTCCATTTAGCCCGGTTTAATTCGATGAAATACGCAATTTTGGTTTACGAAACGGAACAGGACTTTGCCCATCGAGATCAGCATATGCCCGCCTATAATGCCTATTCCCAAGCGCTATCTGAAGCAGGCATCCTTACGGGTGGGGCCGCCCTCCACCCTGGACCCATGGCGTCTACCGTGCGCCTCAAAGATGGTCAGCGTCAGGTGCAAGATGGTCCCTATGCCGATACTAAAGAGCAGTTGGGGGGATTCTTTTTAATTGATGTGCCCGATCTTGATAATGCCCTGGACTGGGCCGCCCGCTGCCCTGCCGCCGGACTCTGTGCTGTCGAGGTGCGTCCCCTATGGTCCATGGATGAAAACTAGGAGATGGCGATGAAACTGTATTATTTTCCCCCGTCCCCCAATTCTCGTAAGGCCCAGGCGGTCGCCATTCACTTGGGGTTACCTGTAGAGCTGGAATTGGTTAATCTACAGCAAGGGCAGCAGCGCACTGCAGAATTTCTAGCCCTTAATCCCACGGGGCGTATTCCTGTTTTGCAGGATGGAGACTTTGTTTTGTGGGAGTCCACGGCGATTATGCAATATCTGGCCAGCAGAGTACCGACCCCCCTATGGCCTGATGATGTGAAACGGCGAGCCGACATTATGCGTTGGCAAAGCTGGCAGCTGTCCCACTGGTCTAGCGGGACTCAACCGATTCAGTTTGAGCGGTTTGTGAAAAAAGTGTTAGACCTGGGAGAGCCTGATGCTCAAGTGCTGGAGTCTGCGATCGCAACGTTCCACCGCGAGGCTACTGTTCTAGATACTTATCTGGCAGATAAAGACTACCTGGTGAACAATACCCTCACCCTGGCAGACTTTTCGGTGGCGAGCAATTTAACCTATGCCACCATTGCCCAGTTCCCACTAGAAAAGTACGATCACATCCGGGCCTGGTATGGTCGGCTTGAGGCGCTACCTGCCTGGCAGCAAACGACACCCCAAGTACCTCAAGGATAAACGTATGGATGCATGTCGAGCGGCGGAACTGGCAGCGCGAAATTCCTATGGTCGTTTAGTGGCCTATTTGGCGGTGCGATCGCGCGATATTGCCGCTGCCGAAGATGCCCTCGGCGATGCCTTTCTCAAGGCGCTTAAAACCTGGCCAGACAAGGGTATTCCAGATAATCCAGAAGCCTGGCTCCTGGTCACCGCCCGGCGACGACTGATCGACGTTGCCCGACGGTCCCAGACCCATGCCAAACTTCTTAACACCCTCAATCTCAGCGGTGTGGAAATCTCCGATGCTCCTGGGGAAATCTCATTTCCCGATGAACGGCTAAAACTGTTGTTTATCTGTGCCCACCCGGCCATCAATGTGACTATTCGCACACCGCTGATGTTGCAAACGGTCATGGGCTTAAACGCGGCCCAAATTGGATCGGCATTTTTAGTGGCACCCACCACCATGGGGCAACGTTTAGTGCGCGCCAAAGCGAAAATCCGAGATGCGGGTATTCCCTTTAGATTACCCAACCTTCAAGCTCTCCCCGATCGGTTAGATGCGGTGCTAGAGGCTATTTATGCTGCCTATACAACGGGTTGGGATGCGGTTATAGGGGGTGATCCACGCCATAAAGGTTTGGCGGATGAAGCGATCTGGCTCGCTCGGTTATGTGTCCAACTCATGCCCGAAGCGGCAGAAGCCAGGGGCTTACTGGCGCTTATGCTTTATTGTTCATCCCGTCGTGCTGCCCGTCGCACGGCTACAGGGGACTATGTACCCTTGTCAGAGCAAGATACTTCTCTGTGGTCCCAATCGCTGGTGCAGCAGGCAGAGAGAGAACTTTACCAGGCTTCAACCTTCGGCAACCTAGGTCGATTTCAGCTAGAGGCGGCGATTCAATCCGTTCATGCTCAGCGGGCGGTTACTCAGCGCACCGATTGGGAGACCCTGGCCCAACTATATACCGGCTTAATTCAGGTGTCGCCCACCATTGGGGCGAGGGTGGGACATGGGGTTGCGATCGCACAAACCCAAGGGATTAGCCAAAGTTTGGCGTTACTGGACGCTATTCCCACTAAATTCAGCCAAAACTACCAACCCTACTGGGCCCTGCGAGCCCATCTTTTGACCCAGTTAGGGGATCATGCCGCCGCCCAACAAGCCTATGCCCAAGCCATTGGTTTAACCGAAGATTTAGCCATCCGAAACTTTCTCATGGACAAAGCTAACGAAGGATCGTTAGAGATCTAAAAAAATATCTCGATCTCTCATCCAAGCTATATCCCAGAATTTCGCAGATTAAATCAGGCGGATGAGCCGCAGTGCCGCTTATTTTCTCCCCTGAGTTTAAGAATACACAGCTTCTGCATGGGGAATTTTGATCGGAATTTGGATGGAAAAGGTGGTCAAGTCATCTTTAGATTCGCAGATAAACTCGCCCTGGTGGCGTTCTACGACAATTTGATGGGCAATGGACAGGCCCAATCCAGTGCCCTTACCCGGTGGCTTAGTGGTAAAGAATGGATCAAACATTCGCTGCAGTACATGTTCTGGTACAGTGAGTCCATTCTTGGCAATGGCCACGTCTATGACAGTGTCCCTGGATTGCAATGTAATCTCAATTTTGGGCTCTTTCACCCGGTGTTCTTGTAAAGCATCAACGGCATTGCTGATGATATTCATAAACACCTGATTTAATTGTGCCGGATAACACTCTACCTGGGGACTATCCCGGTAGTCCTTTACCAATTGAATTTCGGGTTTGTCGCCATTGGCCTTAAGGCGATGCTGCAGAATAAGAAGAGTATTATCCAGGCCCTCTACCAAATCCACCGCCTTGACTTCAGCCTCATCTAATCGGGCAAAGTTTCGCAACGATGACACCAGTTCGAAAATGCGTGTACTGCCATTGGAAAGCGAGTCCAGAGTTTTTGGCAAGTCGTCCATTAAAAATTCCAAGTCGATCTCTGCTGCCACATCCCTTAAGGATTCAGGTAGGCCTGCATGGGTTTGACAGGCTGTGGCCAGTTGGAGCAAGTCTGCTATGTAATCTTTAATATGGGTGACATTGGCGTGAATAAACGTAATGGGATTATTAATTTCATGGGCAAGGCCCGCAACAAGCTGCCCTAAACTTGACATTTTCTCTCCTTGAACAAGCTGTAATTGCGTTGTACGAAGAGTTTGAAGCGTTCTCATCAACTCTTTTGACTGTTGGCGGGTCTCCTGTAATAACTTGGCTTGCTGAAGGGCTATGCCCATTTGTGCGCCGATCTGAGCCATTAAATCCACATCATCTTGCAGCCATTGACGAGGACCATCATTTTGATAGCCCGCCAGTAGGCCCCATAACTTCTCCACTTGTAAAATGGGGGCAATGACATAGGCTTTTGCTTGGAACTGTTCTAACAGCTGGATATGGCAATCGTCATACCCAACGGCGTAGATATCATCAACGGTATAGGTTTCCTGATGGCGATAGCGTCCGCCACTAGTGTCTTGTAGGTGAGTGTCCGTAATAATCGCTGGGGTTTCTACCAATGGGATCCAGCCTTGGTCGACAGATTCTGCCACAAATCGACCACTCCAGTCTGGCTCAAACTGAAAAATAGCTACCCGATCCAGCTTTAGTAAAAATCGGACTTCTTGCGTGGTTGTTCTAAAGATTGTTTCGATGTCGAGGGATTGTTGAATCTTGTTGACCGTGCGGGCAATAAGATTCTGGCGTTCTAGCAGCTGTTCTCGAGTTTTTGCCTTGGCAGCTCGAGCACTTTGTTGTTGCATGCTCTTGATATACGCTGTCTGTTGAATGGCAATGCAAAGATGTTCCACTAATAGCTGGACAAATTCAATATCTTCTTTGTGCCAGGTTCGAGGTCCTTCGCATTGATGAATGCAGAATAGACCCCAGAGCTGTTGTTCAATATTAATGGGAACAACTAGGTTGGCATGTATTTCAAACTGTTTCAAAATTTGTTGATGACAGGGTTGAAGTCCCTCTGTTTCGATGTTTGAAATGGCGCTGTACTTTCCTTGCTGATAGAGCGGGGCAAAACGGTCGCTAAAACAATGGTCATGGACTCGTTTGTTTAGGACGGATTGCCAACGGGCCCCGACCGATTCAGCGATGAATGCCCCTTCCCAGTCTTGTGTAGGGTCAAACTTAAAGATGCCCACACGGTCGGCATCTAGTAAATGGCGTACTTCCTGGGCCGTTGTTTTGAAGATGCGATTAATATCTTGGGATTGGCGAATGCGTGAAATGGCTTGTACTAGAAATCGTTGTCGATCAGAGCGTTCTTTAACAGCCTGCAAGTATTTTGCCTGTTGGATGGCAACACCCAGTTGTTCCGCAATACAACTGACAAATTCAACCTCATCCTCTTGCCAATAACGGGGACCTTCGCATTGATGCACACACAGCAGTCCCCATAAATCGGCGTGGCTAGTGATGATGGGAACAACGACATTCGCCCGCACCTCAAACTGTTCTAAAATCTGAATATGGCAGCTCTGCAGGTCGTGTTTATAAATATCGGGAATTTTACTGGTTTTTCCTTGTTTATACAGTGGGACAAAGTCCTCACTAAAGCAGTGATCATGCACTGGATTGGCCAGGGCCGATTTCCAGGGGGCACCCACTGACTCAGCGATAAATTCTCCCTGCCAATCTTTATCGGGGTCAAACTGAAAGATGCCTACACGATCGGCATCTAGGAGATGGCGCACTTCCTGGGCGGTGGTTTTAAATGTGCGCAGTAAATCCTGGGATTGGCGCACCTGCCCTAGCACACGGACAAGCACTTTTTGTCGATCAGCTCGTGCTTTGACGGCTTGCAAATATTCGGCCTGTTGTATGGCGATGCCAAGCTGTTCCCCAATAGAGCTGACAAAGTCAACTTCATCAGCTTTCCAATCCCTGGGGCCTTCACATTGATGAACACATAGTAACCCCCACAGGTTTTTTCCTTTGAGTATGGGGACGACCATATTTGCCCGCACCTGAAACTGGGACAGAATTTGAATATGGCACTCCTGTAGATCATGGTCATAAATATCAGCAATGGTGTGGGTTTTTCCCTGCTGATACAATGGGGAAAAATCATCGCTAAAGCAATGGTCATAGACCGGTGTGGCTAACGCAGATTTCCAGGTGGCCCCCACCGATTCAGAAACAAATTCCCCTTCCCAGTCTTGATGGGGGTAAAAGTGAAAAATGGCGACTCGGTCGGCTTCTAGGAGTTGTCGCACCTCTTGGGTTGTTGTTTTAAAGATGCGATAGAGATCCTGCGTCTGACGGATTCGGGTGATGACCCGCAGCAATGCAGCTTGTTGAGATTCAGGATTATTAAAACAAAGTGAGGTAAGCATGCAATGGTGTGTAGCTATTCCTCTGCTAATGAAATAGCTAAATAAGGGATCTCTATAATGAAATCTACCCTAAACGTTTCTAAAAATGATGATGATTCACTCTATTGACATCCTAAGTTACAAGATGTGAAGCATGGGCTGTTTCCTGCTCATGGAATGCCACAGAACAACCGTATATTTTCTGATATGGGCTCATACAAACACTACAACTACGCAGTGATAATCATTTTTATGATATAGCTTTATTTCCGTAGCTTATAACAGCTGAGATCGCCCCAGCCGTGCTACTGAGCCGCAAGCAGTATAACTTGATCGTTAAAACGTAATCTCTCGGTCAGATCCTTTAGCTAATAAAGTCTTCTTGGCAAACGCTGTCGGTTAGCTGGATATGAACCCTAAGTCGCTGACCAGCTAAACAGCGAAATGCGGGAATTTGAATAAAGGCATCCTGCATCCCTGCTTTAACGGTTTTGAGTAGTTCTCCCGTTTCTGACATCTGTAAAGCAAGAATAAGGTTGTTGGGTAATAGGGATTTATTGGCTGAATGTAGCTGAATGCGAATGTTACGGTGTTTGTTGGCTTCAATGTCGACGCTAAACATTAACAGCAGTTCATCCCATGCCGTGTTGAGGCAGATTTTTTTGCCGCAGGTGAGGACCGCCACACCGTCTGCGTTTGAGCGAAAGTTGGCCAGGGCGAATGGGGGGTGTAATGTTTGGATGGGTTGCCATCCTTGGTCAAAGATTTCATTTAGCCAATCTTCTACGCTGACGATGGAAAGGCTATGGCGCTGTTGGTATAACTGCTGTCGCCAATGGTCGTCGCTAAATAGGGCTCCCCACTGCTCGAAGGGTAATGCCAATCTGGGGTCAGGTGCGTGGGCCAAGCTTTGGATCAGGCTTTTGGCCTGAGCATTGGGTAACTCGACCAGTGGAGCGGAGGGGAGATCGGTTGGCTGAACGAGCTGTTGTGCCACCCAAAAGACAGCAAGATCTTGGATTAGATCCGTTTCTTTCAGGGTGTAGGTGCGGGCCGTTGCATTATAAATGCCCTGACTCTTGAGCTGGGCATGGGTAGTATATCCCCACAACACGAGTTGGCCGTCGTCAACATCAACGTGGGCTGCAAGGTAGTAATCGGCGCACCAGCCTCGCAGGTCAACCCATTCTTGGGGCACCTGTAGTTCTGTTGCGTGGATGGTTTCCGATAGCATAACTACAATGCGGGCTTGGCCCAACTGTAGCGCCAAGCCATCCACTACATGCCAAATGTCGAAGGGAGCAGCATGGGGCCAGGGTAAAACGGGGCCATTAAATTCTTCTTGGCACCAGGCCATTAGGGCTGCTAGCCCTAACTGATGTAGATAGATGCGCCAGCGAGCGGCTGTATCTGCCATGGCTGCGCTGCGCTGCCATCGGAGTAGATCGGCTGGCATTTCTAAAACGGGTTGAACAGGATTGTCAAAGAGAACGCTCATTCCAATACCTCAGGCAGTTCTGGCGAGTAGTGGTATTGCAACCACTCATGGATGACCTCGCTAACATTGGCTAATATGGCGGACTCTGGGGAGATATGCAGGGTCTCTTGTCCCCATATGGCTACTTTAAGCAAGAGTTGCTGACGAATGCCACGGAGTCTGCGGGACACTTGATACTGTTTAATGTCAAGCTGGTAGGCAATTTGGGTTTGGGTCAGGGCCTTTTGATAGTAGAAGGATAATAGGTCGTGACTGGGGGCATCTAGGTCTAGAATCGCGGTTTTCAAAACCTGATTAATTTGTTGCATCTGTCGTTGCTGTTGGGCGTATTCCTCGGTGGCTAAGAGCTCCACCATGGGGTTGCTGGTTGAGGCTAGGGTATCTAGATGTTCTTCTCCAGGCTGGTCATCATATTGGGGTTGGTTGAGGGAGGTGACAATTGGGTTTAAGTAGGACCTAGCCATGGCGGCTAGCTTGCTTAGCTCCATGGACAGCTGTTGGGGATCTGTCGTCTGGGGACCCGCTGGGTGATCTATCCCTGGGGCATCCATGTCTGGGGCGAGCCGATGGCGGAGGTGATAGCGTTTTGCTATGGCCTCTAGCTGTTCTTTATTGGGGGCTAGTAAGCTGCGGACTGAACGGTTTGGATCGGGGACGCAGATGTCTTTAAAGCATTGCCACAGTAGGATGTAGGCCCCGATGTAGACAAAACCGGCGGTCTGCATGGCTTGGGTCAGCTGGGTTTGACTGATCCGGCGCAATAACCCCCAATCGCTGCTGATGTTAATTTCATGCTGCTGTCGCAGATGATCTCGAATGCAGTTGCCAAAGGCTCTGTGGGCATAGGCCTTGAGGGTGCTGCCGTGGTCGGGATTATAGCCATTGAGAATCCGATCTATGTTTGCGATCGCAATATGAAATCCATCCGCCGGCGAACATTGCACCATGGGAAAACGCCGGGTGATCCCTTCACTGGCCCAGTAGCACGGTTCCTGTAAATAGGCCCAAAGGTGATGGGCGGCATAGGGATGTCCATGCCGTTGCCGATACCAATACAGCGTCCAAAACTTTTCTGACTGCTCCGGTTGACTACTTTGCCGCAGATGGCTCTGCATACTGTTGACCAGTCGCGAATCTGACTGCCATGCTTCCAACCGATCATCCGCAAATCTAGCAAAGGTAGAAAACATGGCCAATGTGTCGGTTCGGGGATGCATTGGCTACCTAAAAGTGACACAGCGACATGTTGGATGGACCAGGGGCCACCCCATGGGTTTTCTAATCCATAAGATACTATCTAGGGCAATGGATTGAGCCTAAAGCTATTGATAACTTAAGGATTATCTTAAATTGAGCGTGGTACGATAGAACATTTTAGGGAAATGGGGCTTAGTAGGGAGCAGATGCCTGGGCTGGGGCTTTTTTCCTAGGGGCTAGGCCGCTTGCCATAGTGGCGATAGTGCCAATAGTCTTGCAAAATCTGGTCGTGATCAAAGCAAAGGTTTTGCGGTAGCTCCCACAGGTCAAATAATTTAAAGTTTTTCGCATCATCCCCAGCCATGGGGGTGCCCGTGGCTGTCGCTAAAAACACAATGCTAATCGTATGTTTACGCAGATCTCGCTTTGGGTCTGAGTACACATGGAATTGTTCCAATAGCTTAATCTCTAGGCCGATTTCTTCCTTTGCCTCGCGGATTGCCGCCGTCTCCACCGCTTCTCCATAGTCCACAAAGCCGCCGGGCAGTGCCCAGCCCAGGGGGGTATTTAAGCGCTCAATTAAAATGATTGGCCGCTGGGGACGGTCAATCATCTCAATAATGATGTCGACGGTGGGGGCAGGATTTCGGTAGTCCATAGGGTGTGTTAACCGGACGGTATAGCATCGAATAACCATGCTAAAGTCAGTTGGCCCAGATAAAGTCAAGACCT